>CBJMQH010000398.1:0-5170 GCA_966431825.1 uncultured Trinickia sp. | reverse complement strand
ATGCCTGACTTGCGCGGCCCCAACGGCGAACCCACGGGCGCGCTGTACGGGATCGTCAACATGCTTCGGCGTATGCGCAAGGAAGTCACGGCAGAGTATAGCGCGTGCGTGTTCGACGCAAAGGGCAAGACGTTTCGCGATGCCCTTTATGCCGACTACAAGGCCCATCGCCCGCCGATGCCCGAGGACCTCGCGAAGCAGATCGAGCCGATCCATTTCGCCGTGCGCGCACTGGGCTGGCCGCTCTTGATGGTCGATGGCGTCGAAGCTGACGACGTCATCGGCACGCTTGCGGCCGAGGCCGAGCGCAAGGGCATGAAGGTCCTCGTCTCCACGGGCGATAAGGATCTTGCGCAACTCGTGAGCCCGCACGTCACGCTCGTGAACACGATGACGAACGAAACGCTCGATCGCGAAGGCGTGATCGCAAAGTTCGGCGTGCCGCCCGAGCGCATTGTCGACTACCTCGCGCTGATCGGCGACACCGTCGACAACGTACCCGGCGTCGAGAAATGCGGGCCCAAGACGGCCGTCAAGTGGCTGGCGCAATACGAAACGCTCGATGGTGTGATCGCACATGCCGCGGACATCAAGGGTGTGGTCGGCGACAACCTGCGCCGCGCGCTCGACTTTCTGCCGCTCGGCAAGCAGTTGGTGACCGTCGAGCGTGCCTGCGATCTGAAGGACCACGTTGCTTCGATCGAGGAAACGCTGCCTTCGCGTCCGGAATCGCCGCTGGAGTTGCGCGAGCTGTTCATGCGGCACGGCCTGAAGACCTGGCTGCGCGAGGTCGAGGCATTGATCGAGCAGGCGGAGGACGCCCAAGCGGGCGAGGCCGCGCCGAGCGGCGTGCTCGCAGCCGAGGCCGCGCCGCGCATCGAGGCCGAGCGCTGCTACGAAACGGTGCAGACGTGGCCGCATTTCGAACAATGGCTCGCGAAAATCGACGCGGCGCAGTTGACGGCTTTCGATACGGAAACCACCTCGCTCGATCCGATGGTCGCGCAGATCGTGGGCGTATCGTTCTCGGTCGGTGCCGACTGCGCGGCCTACATCCCGCTTGCGCACCGCGGACCGGACGCGCCGGAGCAGTTGCCGCGCGATCAGGTCCTGGCGCGGCTTAAACCCTGGCTCGAAAATCCTGAAAAGAAGAAGCTCGGCCAGCACATGAAATACGACGAGCAAGTGCTGGCCAACCACGGCATCGCACTTGACGGCGTCGAGCACGACACGCTGCTCGAATCGTATGTGCTCGAATCGCATCGCACGCACGATATGGACAGTCTTGCGATGCGTCATCTCGGCGTGAAGACGATCAAGTACGAAGACGTCTGCGGCAAGGGCGCCGGGCAGATCGGTTTCGACGAAGTGCCGCTGGCGGCGGCGGCCGAATACGCGGCGGAAGATGCGGACATCACCTTGCAGCTGCATGCGGCTCTGTACCCGCAGATCGAGGCCGAGCCGGGGCTGCTGCGCGTCTATCGCGAGATCGAGATACCCACCGCGCGCGTGTTGCGCAAGATGGAGCGCAATGGCGTGCTCGTCGATGCGGAGAAGCTGCGTCGCCAGAGCGCCGAGATCGCGGCGCGCATCGTGGCGCTCGAAACCGAAGCGTATGCACTGGCGGGCGGCGAGTTCAACCTCGGCTCGCCGAAGCAGATCGGGCAGATCTTCTTCGAGCGGCTCCAATTGCCTGTGATAAAGAAGACGCCGAGCGGGGCACCTTCGACCGACGAAGAAGTGCTGCAGAAGCTGGCCGAGGACTATCCGTTGCCGAAGGTGCTGCTCGAGCACCGCGGGCTGTCGAAGCTGAAGTCCACCTACACCGACAAGCTGCCGCGGATGATCAATCCCGACACGGGCCGCGTCCATACGAACTACGCGCAGGCGGTGGCGGTGACGGGGCGGCTCGCGTCGAACGATCCGAACCTGCAGAACATCCCCGTGCGCACGGCCGAAGGCCGCCGCATTCGCGAGGCGTTCATCGCGCCGCCGGGCAGCAAGATCGTTTCGGCCGACTATTCGCAGATCGAACTGCGGATCATGGCGCATATCTCGGGCGACGAGTCGCTGCTGCGCGCCTTTGCGCACGGCGAGGACATCCACCGTGCGACGGCGGCGGAAGTCTTCGGCGTGACGCCGATCGAAGTCTCGAGCGATCAGCGCCGAATCGCGAAGGTCATCAATTTCGGCTTGATCTACGGCATGAGCGCATTCGGGCTTGCCTCGAATCTCGGTATTACGCGCGACGCGGCGAAGCTCTATATCGACCGCTACTTCGCGCGCTATCCGGGCGTGGCGCGCTATATGGACGAAACGCGTGCGAACGCGAAGGCGAAATGCTACGTGGAAACGGTCTTCGGGCGCCGTCTCTGGCTGCCTGAGATCAACGGCGGCAGCGGTCCGCGGCGGCAGGCGGCCGAACGCGCCGCCATCAATGCGCCGATGCAGGGTACGGCGGCCGACCTGATCAAGTTGTCGATGATTGCCGTAGAGGCGTGGCTCGAACGCGAGGGCGCAAAGAGCCGCATGATCATGCAGGTACACGATGAACTCGTGCTCGAAGTCCCTGACGACGAACTCTCCGTGGTACGTGAGAAGCTGCCCCAGCTGATGTGCGGCGTGGCTGTGCTCAAGGTACCGCTCGTCGCGGAAGTGGGCGTGGGTGCGAATTGGGAGGAAGCGCACTGACGCGCTGGCATCCGTGACCCGCACTGCTGCGTATGACAACGCGCGGCAGGGCCTTCGCGAAACTGACCAAACTCGACGCGCGAGACCCGCTCTCGCGTGCTGCAAGAATCAGCAACGGCATAAACGGAGGTCGGCATGCATCGTTTCATCGTCGTGGGAGGGGGAGCAGGGGGGCTCGAGCTGGCGACGCGGTTAGGCGATCGTTATGGCTCGCGCGCGAACGGGGGCGAGGCGCGGGCGCTCGTGACGCTCGTCGATCGCTATCCGACGCATATCTGGAAGCCGCTTTTGCACGAGGTGGCGGCCGGCAGCATGGACCCGTTCACACAGGAACTCGAATACGCGGCGCAGGCGCGCTGGCACGGATTCGCCTTCCAGCAGGGCGAGTTGACGGCGCTCGATCGTGCGCGCAAGCGGATCACGCTCGGTCCTGTCGTCGACGAGGACGGCGCCGAGCTGCTGCCGTCCCGCGACCTCGAATACGACACGCTTGTCATTGCGATCGGCAGCACGACGCACTTCTTCGGCGTGAAGGGGGCGGCCGAGTATTCGATCGCGCTCGACACGGTCGGCGAGGCCGAGCGCTTCCGCAAGCGCCTCATTGCGGCCTGCATGCGCGCCGAGCATCAGCAGCATGAAAAGGTGGAGGCCGGGTTCGGGGAGACTTCAACGGCGGAGCCGCGAATTCAGGTAGCGATTGTCGGTGGGGGCGCAACGGGCGTCGAGTTGTCGGCGGAGCTGCGCAATACCGCGCAGGTGTTGTCGGCGTATGGCTTGCATAAGCTCGACCCGCGTCACGACATCGGCATCGTGCTGATCGAAGCGGGGCCGCGCATCCTGCCCGCGTTGCAGGAGCGTGTCTCGAGCGCGACGGCGGAATTGCTGACGAAGCTCGGCGTGAAGCTGATGATCGGCGAGACGGTGGCCGAAGTCGCACCGGGTATCGTACGTACCGCCAGCGGCAAGACCGTTCGGGCCGACCTGACGGTATGGGCCGCGGGGATCAAGGCGCCGGGCGTGCTCGGTGCGCTGGACGGGTTGACCGTCAACCGGCTCGGGCAGCTCTGCGTACGACGCACGCTGCAAACGGAACTGGACGACGACGTCTTCGCGCTGGGCGATTGCGCAGCATGCGTATGGCCGGGTACCGAGCGCAACGTGCCGCCGCGCGCACAGGCGGCTCATCAGCAGGCGAGCTTTCTGCTCAAGGCGCTTGCGCACCGACTCGATGGCAGAGCCCTGCCTGAATTCACCTACCGCGATTTCGGGTCGCTCGTCTCGCTCGGCCATTTCAGCGCCGTGGGCAACCTCATGGGTGGGCTGATCGGCGGCAGCATGCTTGTCGAAGGGCTGTTCGCGCGCTTCATGTACATGTCGCTCTACCGCCTGCACGTGGCGGCGTTGCATGGCTACCCGCGCATGATGCTCGACACGGTTGCGCACTGGCTGCGTCGCACGACGCTGCCGCGTGTCAAGCTTCATTAGGGCTCGCGCGGCGCGTGCGTGTGAACCCCGGCGCCGGCCGGCGCTCGGGTTTCGGACAGCCTCGTCAGGGTTTGGGCCCCGTTGCCACAGGGCGTGCGGGATCCGCGCACCACTCGCTCCACGAGCCGATATAGACCGCCGCGCCATGTAGTCCGGCCACTTCCATCGCCAGCGCGTTGTGACAAGCCGTTGCGCCTGAGCCGCATTGCAGGATGACCTGCTCGGGTTTCCGTTGGCCGATGACGGCCGCAAATTCGTCGCGCAGCGTGTGCGCGGGCTTGAATCGACCGTCTGCCGCCAGGTTGTCTTTGAAGAAGCGATTGACGGCGCCAGGAATATGGCCGCCTACCGGGTCGATCGTTTCGTTTTCGCCGCGGTAGCGATCGGCCGCGCGTGCGTCGACCACCGTGCGATCACCGGTCTTCAGATTGTCGAGCACGTGCTGCGCGTCGACGGTCACGGCGAGCGGCGCGCGGGCCTTGAAGCTGCCGCGCGCTGCGGGCGAGGGGCCGGCCGTATCCAGCGTCTGGCCGGCGGCTTGCCAGGCCTGCAGGCCGCCGTCGAGCACCGCGACCGAATCGTGGCCGAGCCAGCGCAACAGCCACCAGAGCCGCGACGCGAAGGCGCCGCCCTGCGAGTCATAGGCGACCACCTGCTGACCCTCGTTCAGGCCCAGCGCGGCCAGCTTGTCGACGAGCGCCGCGCGCTCGGGCAGCGGGTGACGGCCGTTCGCACCCGTCTTTACACCGGAGAGGTCGCGATCGAGATGAAGATATCGCGCACCGGGGATATGTCCGGCTGCGTAGGCCTGTTCGCCGGCGGCCGTGTCGGCCAGATCGAAGCGGCAGTCGAAGACGAGCACGGGGTGGTCGGTGCTCGCCAGGCGCTCGGCGAGGTTGGCGGCCGAAATGAGCGTGGTGTAGTGCGTATGCGGCATGATGGGGCTCCTCGTGAGCGGTTCGGTTCCGCGTGAGCGACGCTTTGTTCTCAGTCT
>CBJMQH010000397.1:0-5171 GCA_966431825.1 uncultured Trinickia sp. | reverse complement strand
GATACCGTCGCCGTTGAGCATGCGTGTGATGGCAGGCGCATGCGGGCTCACAGAACCCACGACAAGCTTGGACATTCCCGGTAACGCGTCGCGGATCGCCCCCACCATCAGGTCCGGCATCGCGAGGCCCGAGGAGCCGACGATGAACGCCACCGCGTCGTAGCTCGGGCTGTCCAACAACGCGCGCAGTGCACCGCGCAGCAATTCGGGCTGCAGCCCAGCGAGCGTGACGTCGATCGGGTTGCGGTCCAGTACCGCATGGTCCCCTGTCTGCAGCGCGCGCAATCGTTCCGCCGTTGTCTCGTCGGGGGCTGGCATCTCGAAGCCGGCCATGCCAAGACTATCCGCAACGAGTGTCCCCGCCCCGCCCGTGGACGTGAGAATTGCGACGCGCCGGCCTTCGAGGCGTCGACCGATCGACAATGCGTTCGGTATGTCGAGCAGATCGGCGAACGTCGAAGCGCGGATCACGCCGAGTTGCTCGAACAATGCGTCGTACATGCGGTCGGAGCCCGCGAGCGCGCCCGTGTGCGACACGGCCGAGCGCGCGCCCGACTCGGACCGTCCGACCTTGAAGGCGACGATCGGTTTGCCCGCTTCAGTTGCGCGCCGCGCGGCAGCACGAAATCGACCGACGTCGCGTATGGCCTCGACATAGAGTGCAATGACGGATGTTGCGTCGTCCGCGGCCAGATAATCGACGAAGTCGGCGATATCGAGATCCGCTTCGTTGCTCGTGGAAACGAGTTTCGAAAAGCCGATCCCGCTGGCAGCGGCACGCGAAAGCAGCGCCCCGAGGATGCCGCCGCTTTGCGACACCACGCCAATACTGCCGCTCGTGAGCTCGTCCGTTTCGAGCGCGCCGCTCGCCGAAAGCGTGATGCGATCGGTCAGATTGACGAGGCCGATCGTATTCGGACCGAGCAGGCGCATCTCGCCGGCCGCATCCAACAGCTGCGCCTGACGCAGCTTGCCTTGCGCGCTCGTTTCGGCGTAACCGCTCGCAAGCACGATCGCGGCGCGGGCGCCGCGCTGCGCCAGCGCGCGGACCGCCACATGGGCACGGTCCGCGCCGAGCAGCACGATACCGACATCGGGCGCTGTCGGCAGCGATGCCACGTCCGCATAGCAGGTCAATCCATCGATCGATTCATAGCGCGGATTGACCGGATAAATAGCACCGTTGAAGCCGTGCTTTTTCAGGTAGGCCACGGGGCGGCCCGCCGTCTTGGCCGCGTCTGCCGAGGCGCCGATGACGGCAACGCTCCGCGGCCGCATCAAATGAGCCATCGCATTCATGTCCGTTTCCTTGCTCATTTCGCTTTGTTCAAGAACGCTTGCACGGCGGCATGATGGGCCGAGCTCGTATAGCAGACGGCCTGAGCCTGGCTGCCTTGCGCGAACACCTGCTGCGCGGACAATTCGAAGCTTTGATTCAGGATGCTCTTGCCGAGTGCAAGCGCCACGGGCGAGCCGGCGCTCACCTCGCCGGCCCATGCGCGCGCTTCGCTCAACAACTGCTGCGGGCTGCACACGCGGTCGGCGATCCCGAGCGCCAGGGCCTCTTTCGCATCGACGCGCCTGCCGCTGAAAATCAAGTCCTTGGCGCTCGGCAATCCGACACGGCGCGGCAGGAAATAGAGGCCGCCGCCATCGGGCACGAGCCCGCGTGCGATGTAGCTCCAGGCAAAGCTCGCCTCTTCCGAGGCGATCACGAAATCGCAGGAAAGCGCCATGTCCGCACCGAGCCCCGTCGCTGCACCGTTGACAGCCGCGATTGTCGGCTTCGGCATCGTGTACAGCAGGTTCACGGCGTGGTGGACGCGCTGCTGGCGGGACCAGCCGTTGAACGCGATTTCGCCCGCAGGCGCGGCCATGCGCTCGGCCATTCCGCTCACATCTCCGCCCGCACAAAAGCCCTGGCCGTTGCCCGTCAGGACCACCACACGCACGGCCTCTTCGCGCGCAACGTCTTCGAGTATCGCGATCAGTTCGCTGCGCATCGAATCGGTGATGGCATTGCGCTTTTCGGGGCGATTCAAGGTGATGACGGCGATGCCGTCGTCTACGGCCAGTTCGATCAGAGGTGTGTTCATGGATGGGTCATAGTGTCGGAAAGACAAACGGGGTCCCGCTCGGATACTGAGAGCACTGTGTCCGGTACGGTTCATCTCTGTGTTCGAGCATAGCGCCGGGCCTGCTCGTGCGAATCGGTCGCGTTCCACTGAATGAAACGCCGTGCGCTGCGCGAGCGGTCGCTCGGATACGCTACGCCCTCGTACGCGGTCACCTGCGCGGTTGCGTATCGGCCGGATCGAGTCCGACCTTTTCGAAAATCTGCTTTGCTTCGGGCGTTTGCAGGTAGCGGATAAAAGCCTTGGCCACCTCCGGCTCGGCCGCATTGCGGCCCACCGCGCCAGCAATGACGCTGACCTTCTGCAGCGCGCCCGGAAGCGGGCCGACGAACTGAATGCCGTCGATCGCGCGCAGCTCGCTGATCTGCTGGATGCCAACGTCGGCCTCGCCGCGGGCGAGTGCCGTGCCGACAAGTTCCTTGCCCTTGATTTGCACGATTTTTCCTTTCATCGCATCGGCGATACCGAGCTGCGGAAAGAGCGTTTCGACTACGAATTTGCCGCTCGCGCCTTCGGAGAACGCGACGGAGTCCGCCCGAAGCAAAGCCTCGCGTACCGCGTCCACGGTCGCGATGTCCGGCTTCGGCAGCCCAGACCGCACGGCGAGCCCGACCCGCGACCCGGCGACATCGGCCCGCGTCTCGCCGAGCAAGTACCCGTTGCGAGCCTGATCGTCGAGTGCTGCACCGATCATGAAACACGCGTCCATCGGTTCGTGATTGCGTAGCCGGACCGGCAGATCGTCAGGCGAGGTGCCGTACGAAGGCCCCCACGAAACGACAACGGTGTTGCCTGAAGACTTCTCGAACGCCGGAACGAGTTCGCGAAACGCGGACGACAGTGCACCGGTCGCCAATACATGAAGTTCCGCTGCATGCGCCGTCATCGCACTGCCCAGCATCAGCGGTATCGAAGCGGCAACCGTACGGCGAATGTTGACGATCAGCGTATTCATGGCTGTTCTCCTTGCTTGTTATTGAAGACAATTCACCGTGGGGTGCGTTGGCGCCCCCCATTCGATGACCGGTAGCGTCATTGCGCGTTCGCGCAAGACGCTGCATGTGGGCCGCGCTGCCCGTCACTTGCACAGGACACAATGAAGACTGCCGCCCATGCGCCGCGTCCCGATTCCGGCGCCGTACTCAACCGCTCGCTCGAGCGCGGTTTGCTGTTGCTGCGGGCGTTCGGCCCCGGGGCCAAAGCGCTGGGCAACAGCGAGTTCGTCGAGCGCAAGGGATTGCCGAAGGCGACAGTCAGTCGTCTGGCCCGCACCCTCGTGGAATGCGGGTTTCTCGAACACGATGCGGCACGTCAGGCATATCGCCTGGGGGTGCCGGTCCTAAGCCTCGCGCATGCGATGCGCACGGGCTCGACGATCCTTCAGGCTGCTGCGCCCCTGATGCGCGAGACTGCGCAGAAGCGCCAAATCAATGTAGGGCTCGCAGCAGCGGACGGTGACGACATGGTTTATCTGGAGTCCTTCCGGTATAACCAACGGGCCGCCCTGCGCACGGTCGTCTCGGGGCAACGCGTGCCGATGGAGCTGACCGCACTCGGGCGCGCACATCTGGCCTGTCTGACCGAGGACGAGCGCGCAGTGCGGCTCGAATCGCTCGAGCGCCGGTGCAACCGGCGCTGGGCCGGGCTGAAAGCACAGATACTCTCGGCAATCGATGAGGTGCAACGGCTCGGCTATTGCGTGGCGGGCTGGCAACCCGAAGTCGTCGCACTGGCCGCGCCGTTGCAGGTTGCCGGCCATCAGTCTGTCGTCCTTAACTTCAGTGTTCGAACCGCGGACGGCACGGCAGCCGTATCCGCTCACCTGTCCAAGCCCCTCCTTCAGTTGCGCGACGCCATTGCCCATGCAGTGGCTGCGCGCGAAGGCGACTGACTCACCGCTCGCTGACGGCTCGCTTTGGCACGCCAAGGACAACGGCGAGTCCGCCGAGGATCGAAACGAGCGCAACGGCGTACAGGCCCATCGCGGTGCTGCCGAAGCGCGTCGAGGCGAAACCGATGACGGTCGGGGCAAAGATGCCGCCGAACTGCCCGAGGCTGCTGATGAGACCGATGCCGCTCGCGGCGACGGCCGGCTTCAGATAGGCAGGCGGCAGCGTCCAGAACAGCGAGAGCATGCCGAGATAGCCGGCCGTCGCAATAGACAGCAGCACCATCACAACGCCGAGTTGTTGTGCGAACAGCGGCAGCAGCACGACCCCGCCAGCGGCCAGAACGGCGCTCGCCATGAAGTGCCAGCGCCGCTCGAGCCTGCGGTCGGAGCTGCGGCCCATCAGGTACATGGCAGCGCCGCCGACGACGTAGGGCACGGCGGACAGCGCGCCGATATGCCAGAAGTTGGTTACGCCGCCGTGCTTGATGACGCTCGGTGCCCAGATGTGAACGACGATGCTGGCCCAGGGAACGCTAAAGTAAGCCAAGGTCAGAAAGTAAAATTTCGGCTCGCGCAGTGCTGTCCAGATCGATTTCGGTGCGCGTTGCTCCTTTAGTTCGGCTTCGCGCCGAAGCGCATCGACGATGATTTTCTTTTCGCTCGCGCTGAGCCAGGTCGCTTGCTCCGGCCGGTCGGTCAGGCACAGATACGCGACTACGCCGGCAATGATCGAAGGCAAGCCTTCGAGAATGAACATCCATTGCCAGCCGTTGAGTCGAAGAACACCGCTAAGCGCATTCAGAATCAGGCCTGAAACCGGTCCGCTGACGACTCCCGATACACAGATTGCACTCATGAAGAGCGACGTCACCCGAGCACGGCGCGATGCCGGAAACCAGTATGTGAAGTAGAGGATGACGCCTGGGAAGAAGCCGGCCTCGGCGACACCCAGCAGCACGCGTGCGATGTAGAACTCCATCGGTGTACGAACCAAGGCGGTACTCATGGAGACGATGCCCCAAAACGTCATGGTCCGCAGCAGCGTGCGCCGGATGCCGATGCGCTGGAGCCAGAGATCGCTAGGCACCTCAAGCAGCATGTATCCCAGATAGAAGAGTCCCACGCCGAACCCGAATGCGGCCTCC
>CBJMQH010000396.1:0-5190 GCA_966431825.1 uncultured Trinickia sp. | reverse complement strand
GTGGCCTTGCGCTTGCGATCGACGTCCGCACGTTCGGTCAGCCGCTCTTTTTCAGCGCGCTGCCCGGTGCCACCCCCGACAATGCCGCATGGGTGGAGCGCAAGAGCAGGACGGTTGCTCACTTTCGACGCAGTTCGTATGCGGTCGGCTTGCGTCTGCAGCAGGCCGGCACGACGTTGACCGACAAGCATGGCCTGCCTGCCGCCGAATATGCGGCGCACGGCGGTGCGTTTCCGATTGCTGTCGCCGGTTGTGGCGTCGTGGGGTCGGTGGCGGTGTCGGGGCTACCGCAGCGGGCCGATCACGGGCTCGTCGTCGAAGCGCTGTGCGCCCACCTTGGGCATGACTTGAGCGCGCTGGCGCTGGACAAGGTCTGAGCCGATGCGCGGCACGGCCTACCTTTGGCTCGCCATTGCCATCGTTGCCGAGGTCATCGGCACGTCGGCGCTGCGCGCGTCCGCCGGGTTCACGCGGCTGCTGCCGTCGTGCATCGTGGTCGCCGGTTATGGCTTGGCGTTCTATTGCCTGTCGTTGACGCTCAAGTCGATGCCGGTCGGGATCGTCTATGCGATCTGGTCGGGTGTCGGCATCGTGCTGATCACGCTCGTGGCGATCGTGTTGTATGGGCAGATGCCCGATCTGCCGGCCGTCGCGGGACTGTCGCTGATCGTCGCCGGGGTCGTGGTGCTGAACCTGTTTTCGCGCATGCAGGCACATTGACCGGCATGCCGCGTCGGGTCCGCCGGTTCAGGGCTGCATTTCGATGCGTATCCCCGCTTGTTCGACGAAGCGTCGGCTCTCGTCTCCGTCGGGCGATGCTGCCGCCTCCCAGACGCTGATGGCGCGCGCGATATCGATGCCGCGCCGTTCTGCCTGGTCGAACCAGACCGTCGCCGCATCGGTTTCGGGCACCTCGCGGCCGTTCAGGAAATACTTGTTCATCGGATTTCGGACCTTGTCTGCCCGAGCTGGGCTGCCGTCTGCCATCCAGCAAGTTTCGGGCATGCCCGTGTCGCCCGAGCGGTGGGTGGAAGGCGGACGGGGGCGGCGAGGTAGGCCCACGTGCGGCCGTGTGCGCGGGCGGCGCATGTCCGTGTTACCGTTGTGCGTCGCTTGTTCGGGGGGGATGGACATGTCCACGACTGCGTCGAGCCCGCTTGCCACGGGGGACGGCCTGCACACTCATGTTGAGAACGGGATCGGCTTTATCGAACTCGCGCGCCCGCAGGCACTGAACGCATTGTCTATCGGCATGATCGAGGCGATGCGCGCGGTGCTCGATGCCTGGCGCGATGACCGCGCCGTGGCGGCTGTCCTCGTGCGCAGCGCCTTGCCTCGTGCCTTCTGCGCGGGCGGCGACGTGCGCTATTTCTACGAAACGTCGAAACGCGGCGACATCACTGCGCGGGACCGCTTTTTCATAGAAGAGTACGCGCTCGATCATGCCATCTACAGCTACCCGAAACCGTATATCGCGCTGATGCACGGTGTCGTGATGGGCGGTGGCATGGGCATCGCGCAGGGCGCGCATCGCACGGGCGGGCTGCGCGTCGTCACGGGGTCGACGCAGATGGCGATGCCGGAGACACGCATCGGGCTCTTTCCCGATGTCGGCGCGGGGTGGTTTCTCGCGCGTACACCGGGAGCGCTTGGCCGTTATCTCGCCGTGACCGGCGTGACGATCGGCGCCGCCGACGCGCTCTATGCGGGGCTGGCGGATCTCTATCTGGAGGACGCCGAAATTCCTGCGCTCCTCCAAACGCTGACGCGCGAATCGTTTGTGAGCGGCTTCGATGTGGTCACGTGCATCCGGCGGGCCGCCAGCGGGACGAGCGAGGGCGGGGCGGCGGACGCAGGCGATATCGGCCGCTCGAAGCTTGCCGCCGCGCGTGTCTGGATCGACCGCCACTTCGGGCAGCCGTCGCTGGCGGCCATTCTTGCTTCATTGGAGGCCGAGCGCGAGGAGGGTGCACGAGATTGGGCAGAGGAAACGATCGCGGTGATGCGTGAGCGTTCGCCGATGTCGATGGCCGTCGCGCTCGACGTGGTGACGCGCGGGGAGGGCTCGATGGCCGATTGCCTGCGCCGCGATTTGGACCTCACGCGATCGATGTTCGCGTTCGGTGATGTGATCGAGGGGGTGCGTGCCCGTATCATCGATAAGGACAATCGTCCGTGCTGGCGGGTTGCCCGGGTCGAGGACGTGACATCGGCACAGGTCGCCGCGATGTTCGAGAGCCCCTGGTCGGCCGACGCGCATCCGCTACGGGAGCTGCGGGATTAGTCTGCAGCGGCCGACGGCGTTCTTCTGTGTGCCGTCGGCTGCGGCGTTGGCTTCATTCGTCGTTCTCGCGTCCGGGGAAGGCGCGCATGAAGACGAGGGCGCCCCAACCCCACACCGCGTTGGCGGCGAATCCCACGGCAAGCCTCGGCAACATGTTTCCGCTCGGCCAGATGCCGCGCAGCGGATCGATTACGAAAACGCGGCCCGCCGTCAGGACGATGCCGCCGAACACGAATGCCTGCAGCCAGGGTGCTGCGCGCTCGGGCGAAATACGCAACAGCCACGCCATCAGCACGGCCCACACGGCGCTCCAGGCGGCGTTCACGATAAATTCGGGCGTGCTGAGCGGCAGAAAGGGGGCCGTCGAGAAGCCGGTTGCTTCGATGAGTCCGGCTGCATGGAGCAGCGCAAGCGTCGCTTCGTGGAAGAACAAGGCGGCGAGAAAGCCGCAGACGAATGGCAGAATGACCTTTTGCATGGCTTCGTAGACGGCGTGCGCGCGAGCGGACAGCGACGCGCCGCGCGTTGTCGGATATCGGGGGCGGGTGCAATGCCCGGAAAGAGCGCCATTATAGAGAGAACGGCGTGCGGCGCACGGATCATGGCGTCTCGCGCCGGTATGACGCTGCTGCCGCTCTGAACATCGGTGCGGCAGCATTCCGGGCCGTTACGGTAAAATCCCGATCTTGTCCGTTGTTGGTCCCGCCATGCCGTCACATCTTGCCCCCAGTCCTCGTCGCGTCTCTGTCGCGCCCATGATGGATTGGACCGATCGCCATTGCCGCTACTTCCATCGCCAGATCTCGCGCCATACGTGGCTCTATACGGAGATGGTCACGACGGGCGCGCTGATTCACGGCGATGTCGCCCGTCACCTGGCTTTCACGCCCGAAGAGGCGCCTGTCGCGTTGCAATTGGGCGGCAGCGAGCCCGATGACCTCGCGCGCTCGGCGAAGCTCGGCGAACGGTGGGGCTACGACGAAGTCAATCTTAATTGCGGCTGCCCGTCGGAGCGCGTGCAGCGCGGCGCGTTCGGTGCGTGCCTCATGAACGAGCCGGCACTCGTCGCCGACTGCGTGAAGGCGATGCGCGATGCCGTATCGATTCCGGTCACCGTCAAGCATCGGATCGGCGTGGACACCGTGGAAGACTACGCATTCGTTCGTGACTTCGTCGGTACGGTCGCGCAGGCAGGCTGCGATGTCTTCATCGTGCATGCGCGCAATGCGATTCTCAAGGGGCTGTCGCCGAAGGAAAACCGTGAGATCCCGCCGCTCAAGTATGACTACGCTTACCGGTTGAAGCGCGACTTCCCGCATCTCGAGATCGTGATCAACGGCGGGATCAAAACGCTGGACGAAGTCGAACAGCATTTGCAGCATGTCGATGGCGTCATGTTGGGCCGCGAGGCCTATCACAATCCGTTCCTGCTGGCCGATGTCGACCGTCGTTTCTACGGGGGCGAGGCGGAGCCGAAGACGCGGGAGCAGATCGAAGCCGAGCTCATCGCCTACTGCGCGACGGAACTGGCGCGTGGCACGTATCTGGGTGCGATCGTGCGTCATGCGCTTGGGCTCTATCGTGGTGTCGCCGGTGCGCGCGGTTGGCGCCGTGTGCTTTCGGACAACAAGCGGCTCGCGACCGGCAAGCTCGACGTGTTCGAAGAGGCGCGCCGCCATTTGCAAGAAACTTCAGAAATTATCGACTGAGGGGCTAGGCAAGCGGGAAATCTATTCGTATAATCTCGCTTCTTCGTCGGTGAGCAAGCTTTTCAGTGAATCGATCGAAGCAGTTCAGTGGTGGCTGTAGCTCAGTTGGTAGAGTCCAGGATTGTGATTCCTGTCGTCGTGGGTTCGAGTCCCATCAGCCACCCCACCGAATTCAAGTAAAAAGCCCGGTCATCGCGACCGGGCTTTTTGCATTCTGGCGTTGGTATCGGCGGCAGGGGGCGAACGACCGAACTACTTGATCGCCTCGCCTGTCACTCGTCCACGTTCGCCCGACGAGCAACGAGCTGCGCGATGACACACGACGTCAAGCGTGCGAGCGTGCCGTCCGCGCGACTCGTCAGGACGATCGGCACACGTGCGCCCACCACGATGCCCGCGATCTTCGCCTGCGCGAGGTACTCGAGCTCCTTCGCGAGCATGTTGCCGGCTTCCAGATCGGGCACGACGAGGATATCCGCGCGTCCCGCCACGGGCGAATCGATGCCCTTGGTCCGTGCCGCTTCGGCCGAAACCGCATTGTCGAACGCCAGCGGACCGTCGAGCACGCCACCGCGAATCTGACCGCGCTCGGCCATCTTGCAAAGCGCCGCCGCATCGATCGTCGCAGGCAGCGTCTCGGTGATCGTCTCCACGGCAGAAAGAATGGCCACGCAAGGCTCGGCGATGCCCAATGTCGCGGCAAGATCGATCGCGTTCTGCACGATGTCTCGCTTGTCGGTCAACGTCGGACGCACATTGATCGCCGCGTCGGTGATCAGGAGTGCTCGCGCGTACCCCGGTGCGTCGATGACGAACACATGGCTGATCCGGCGGCCGGTGCGCAGCCCGCACGCTTTGTCGACGACCGCACGCATCAGCGTATCCGTATGCAATGCGCCCTTCATGATCGACGCGACCTGGTGCGTGCGCGCGAGCGAGACTGCCACTGCAGCAGCCTGCGGATCGTGCTCGGCCGGCACGATTTCGTAGCCGGAAATATCGATGTCCGCATTTCGCGCGCATGCCTCGATCTTCTCGGCAGGGCCGATGAGCACCGGCACGATCAGTCCGGCCCGCGCCGCCTGCGCCGCGCCTTCGAGCGAAGGCGCATCGATCGGGTACACCACAGCGGTGCGAACAGGTGGAAGCTCACGCGCCATGCCGCATAGATGCGTGTAAAGCCTGCCGGCCGTTGCC
>CBJMQH010000395.1:0-5192 GCA_966431825.1 uncultured Trinickia sp. | reverse complement strand
TCCGCGAAAGGGCGCCCTCGCCGTGACGTGCCGACGCTTTCTCGCAGCAAAAATAGGCTAGACTCGTCGCGAACCGGCCCACCCTCGCGGCGGGCGCCCAGAACGAATGACCGGCTCTCCCCTGTGTCCGGACCGCTGCTGCCCAACGATCGATGCGCTATTCGGTAGAAATCAAAAAATTCCTCTATAGCCAATACTTCTTCGGTGGGTTGCGCACCGCCGTCGGGGTTTCGTTGCCGCCGGTGCTGTTTTTGCTGGTCTTCCACAACGCCGAGCTCGGCTTCACGATTTCGACGGGGGCGCTGGCTGCCTGCGTCGTCGACATGCCGGGGCCGCTCAAGTACAAGCACAACGAGATGCTGACGTGCAGCGTGCTCGGTTTCTTGTCGGCGCTCGCAACCGGTCTCGCGACATTCAACGTCTTCGCGCTGTGGGCCACCGTCGTTGCGCTGACGTTCGCGCTTTCGCTGACGGTGGCCTACGGCAACCGCTGGCCGCAGATCAGTTTCGCGACGTTGTTCATGATGGTCATGACGCTCGAGGACCATTTCACGCCGCTTGCCGCCTTGCAGAACGCGGCATGGATTCTCGCGGGCGGGCTCTGGTACACCTACTGGGCGACGCTCGTCTCGCGATGGCAGGCGCACCGGATCGAGAAGCAGGCGCTCGCAGAAAATGTCTTTGCCTGTGCGAACTACCTGCTTGCACGTGCGGACTTCTACGACGTCGATGCGAACCTCGACGAGTGCTACCACAACCTGGTAGAGAAACAGACGGCGGCCGTCGAGATGCAGGACGCGGCACGGGCGATCGTATTGCGCAACCTGCCGAAGCTGCGGCGCGGCAAGCTCGATCCGCGCCGTGTCGTGCTGTTCAACCTGTTCATTCAGTCGGTGGACCTGCACGAGCTGTTTGTCGCAGCGCATACCGACTATGCGCTGCTGCGCAGCGCGTTCGGCAATGCCGACGTGATGGTGTTCTACCGCGATCTGATCCGCAAGGTTGCACGCGACCTGGAGGAGATCGGGCTTGCCGTGTTGCAGAACCGGTTGCCGGAATCGCGGATCAACGCGAAGGCCGAGATGCGCGCGATCGAGTACGAGATCGAGCAGATGCGCAAGCGCGATCTGCCGGCAACGAATCCGGAGGCCTATGCCGCCATTTCCGCGACGTTCCGGCGGATTTGGAGCGCGATGCGCCTCATCGAGAAGATGAAGAAGAGCCTGGCCGACGAGACGCCTAATCCGCGGACGGTGCTCAACGTCGATCATCGGCTCATGCGGTTTCTGTCGGGCAGGCGCGTGCCGTTGGGGCAGATTTTTACGAACCTCTCGATGGCATCGCCGAACTTCCGGCATGCGCTGCGCGTGACGGTGGCTGTTGCGATCGGCTTTTGGCTCGGGCGCATCCTGCCGCTGACCAACGCCTACTGGATCGTGATGACGACGCTGATCATCATGAAGCCCGGCTACTCGCTCACGAAGCAGCGCAACGTGCAGCGGATCATCGGTACGGCGATCGGCTGCGCGATCAGCATTGCGTTGATTGTCTTCGTGAAGATGCCCCACCTGCTGATCGCCGTCATGTTCGCATCGATGGTGATGAGCTACAGCCTGCTGCTCTTCAACTATGGGGCGAGCGTGGTATTCACCTCGTCGTATGTGCTGTTGCTGTTCCATCTTCTCGCGCCGGGCAGCTTGCGCATCATCGGCGAACGGGCAATCGATACGGGAATCGGCTGCGCGCTCGCCATCGCCGCAAGTCACCTGTTTCCCTACTGGGAATACCGGTTGATGGGCAAGCTCGTGACCGACATGCTGGCAGCGACGCGCCAATATTTGGAAGCGAGCTGGTGGTGGGGCAAGCAGCCCGCGGGGGTCAGCATGGGCGCCGCTGCTGTGGCGGCCGCTGCGGGCGCGATGGAAGCGGCAGGAACTGTCGCGCCGACTGCGATGCCCTCGCCTGCCTCTGGTGCGGCGCCTGGGGCCGCTTCCGGGTCGAGCAGCGCGAATACGGTGGGACAAGAGGCCAGTGCGGCATACGATGGCGACCTGCGCTATCGGCTTGCGCGCAAGGACGTGCATGTCGCGTTCGCCAATCTTGCCGGGGCGTTTCGGCGGATGATGATCGAGCCGAAGGCGCACCAGAAGTTCGTGGCAGAACTGAACGATCTGGTCGTGCAGAGCCACGCACTCGCGGCGCAAATCACGGCTGCCGCGCCGGTGTTGCGCAATGTTGCGCAACAGGACGGAGACGGAACGCAAGCGCTACAGCGCGCGCTGGCGGCGGTGCGCGAGCATCTGGTGCGCGCCCAGGCGGGAGAGGCACCGCCGCCCGATCAGGCGGATGCCACGAAGCAGTTGATGCGCGAACTCGACGCGATGGTCGTCGAGATCGAACGCTCGGGCCGCCAGAGCGCCGAATTCGTTCAGGAGATCAAAGTACTCGCGCACCAGTGCAAGCAGATGCTGGCGGCTTCGGTACTGATTCGAAAAGATGCGGGCGTAATCAGGCTGCCGGCGGCTTGAGCCGCTCGCGGCGGCCACTGGGCTTTGGTCGGGCTTTCGGTTGCGCGCCGAACCCCGTACCGACAAGTGGACGACCGGTTCGGCGTACCCGCGGGTTGCAGCGGGCCCGCTATTGCGACGCGCCAGACGCGCCTGACGCGACGACGGCTGCGGCCGCGCGGGAGGCCGGGGATGCACCGGTGGACGTGCCCATGGTGCGCTCGTAGTCGCGCTTGCTTTCGAGGGCGTTATAAACGAGCGTGCCGATGACGAACAGCAAGATTACAACGATGAAAGCGGCGATACGGGCCGTTGGGTTGCCTGATTTCTTGGTGTGGCGCGGATCGTTCATGGTACGGCGGCGCGCGCAGAAGCGCGCAGCGTTGGTTGGGGATAAGCCCGGCATTCTACGCGCTTCGGCGAAGGGGGCGGGGTGTCATGGCGGGCCGATGGAATCATCGTCGACCGCCCCATCTGCGCCAGACTGCGATCAAGCGGCAGGCCTGACCGGCAACGCCGTGGAGTACTTGATCTGCTCCATCGCGAAGCTGGAGCTCACGTCGAACAGCGGAACTGCACGGATCAGCTGCTTATAGATGCGGTCGAAGTCGCCGATGTCGGCCACCACAATACGGAGCAGATAGTCGGTTTCGCCGCTCATGCGATAGGCCTCGACGACTTCGGGCATGTCCCGCACGGCCTGCACGAACTTCTGCGCCCATTCTTCGGTGTGCTGATTCGTGCGCACCGCCACGAACACCGTCGTGCCGACACCGAGCTTGCGCGCATCGCATAGTGCAACCTGAGCGCGGATCACGCCCTCCTCCTTGAGCCGCTGCAGCCGCTTCCAGCAAGGCGTTTGCGAGAGGTTCACGCGCGAAGCCAGTTCGGCGATCGGCAGCGTCGCATCGACCTGAAGCAGTTCAACGAGTTTTCGATCGATAGCATCCATTCCCATCACGCCCTCCCCAGAGATAATTTTTCTCTTTTCCTTCAGATGAGCGGAAGTATAGGGAAAGTCGGGTTCGATGGGAACGGTACTGCATCGCCGCGAGCGCCGGGCGGGGTACGAGCAGGATGCCAGCCTCCCCGCTGATGCTTAGTAGGCAACAGTAGCGATTTGGCGGGGGAAACGGCCCGCTTCGATCTCGTCGACGAACGCGACCGCATAGTCCTCGGCCGAAATCGTGCTCTTGCCCTGTGCATCGACGATGAGCGTATCGGTGCCCGTGCGGAAGTTGCCGCGCTTTTCGCCGGGAGCGATCAATGCAGCCGGCGCGAAAAACGTCCAATCGAGGTCCGATACCGTCCGATAGACGCCCAACGCTTCGCGGTGCGCCAGCGCGACGCTCTTGTACAAGGCGGGAAACCCTTCCGTATCCACCAGTTGGACGCCGGGCGCGACTTCAAGCGAGCCGGCACCGCCCACTGCGACAACGCGCTTCACGCCGGCAGCACGCGCGATTGCAATCAGCGCGCGCGTGGCTTGCACGACCGTGTTCGGCGCGTCTTGCGGCGGCGCGAACGCGCTTGCGATCACATCGTGGCCGGCCACGGCCGATGCCATGGCCGCTTGGTCGAACAGATCGCCTTTGACGAACTTCACATTGCTGTGCGTCACGGCCGCACGTTCCGGATTCCGAACGAACGCGGTAACTTCGTGACCGCGGCTTGCGGCCTCGGCCGCGATCCGCGAACCGATCATGCCCGTTGCGCCCACGAGCGCGATCTTCAACGTCTTTGCCATGCTTCGTTCTCCTTGCGGTAAATGTAACTATGATAGTTACATAAATGATTCAAAAAAAGAGGCCTGGGCCTCCGAACATCTGACCTGCTGCCTTCGTTGCGCACTTAGTCGCCGTGGCGACGCTTGGGATTGCGCTGCTGCTCTGCTTCCAACACCCCTACCGTGACGTCGGCCAGCGTGCGCGACGCGAGCGACGCTTCCATTGCGCGCTGCGCGTCGTCTACGACGCCTGCGAGCACCGCCTGGATGTGCCGCCCGACGAGGCACGCCGGGTTCGGCGTGTCGCGGTGCAAGCCGAAAAGATGTGCGTCTTCTACGGCGCGATAGACATCCACGAGCCGGATCTGCTGCGGCGCCCGCGCGAGCAACGCCCCGCCACCGGCGCCGAGCTGCGATGTGGTGAATCCGGCTGCGGCCAGCATCGACAACAGCCGCCGGATCAATGCCGGATTCGTGTTGACGCTGCCCGCGATCATCTCCGACGAGAGCGGCACGCCCTCTTGCAGCGACAACAACGCCAGTACATGGACGGCGTAGGCGAAGCGGCTGCTGGTGTTCATCGTGGGTCAGTCAACTTAAGTGTAACCATGATAATTACATTTCCGGTCCGATGCAAGGGTCTGGAACGTCGTTCGTTCGACCGAATTTTTGCGGGGATGCGCCGATGATGCGATAGAAGTCGCAAGATTCGGTGCGGGTTTGTATCGAGACCTGCGTTCAGCCCTTGATTTGCTCAGTCCTTCGTATCCGTTCGCTATGATACCGACACCAGACGCTGGCGCGATGGGAGTTGCCGGGGCGATCGCGACATGAGTGGGAGGCTGCTGCAACGTCCTTGCGCCGGCAATTTCTGCGGTTATCCGCTTCACGAATGAACGATCTGATTCAGCATTACGAAAGAGAGCTGGCGCTGCTGCAGCGCTCGATGGCGAGTTTCG
>CBJMQH010000394.1:0-5197 GCA_966431825.1 uncultured Trinickia sp. | reverse complement strand
CTGGAAACCGCTGGACGAGCCCAGCTGCGGCCGGAACGCGGCGAACTGGCGCGGTGTCATCGTCTCCAGCACGTCCAGCTGCCCGACGATGGTCTTCAGGATCTTCGCGATGCGCCGAGCGGTGTGGAGGGCGCCGGTCGCGGCTCATTTGAGCAAATTGGATCGAAACGCTCCCGGCATGCGTGCCGCGCGGCTCGCGAAAGGCCGCCGGTCGATATCACGCTGGGACATAACAAAGGAATAGATATGGAACGAGCGGACGCGGTAGGTCCGCGCACGTCGCAGAGCCGGCGGGCGCGGCGTGCGATGTGGTCGGCAGCAGCGTCGATACTCGCATTGGTATGCGGCGCGACAGCACCGGTGATGGCCGGCACATTGCCGGGCGGCGGCAGTTTCGTGGCCGGCACCGGTACGATCAGTTCGACAGGCACACAACTGACCGTGAATCAGAGTTCGTCGCGTGGCGTGATCAACTGGAACAGCTTTTCGATCGATAACGGCGCTCGCGTCACGTTCAACAACGGCAACGGTGCCACGCTCAACCGCGTGACGGGCGGCAGTCCGTCGGCGATCTACGGCACGCTCTCGGCAACGGGCAGTGTCTATCTCATCAACCCTCAAGGGATTCTCATCGGTTCGACGGGCGTCGTATCGACAGGCGGACGCTTCGTGGCATCGACGCTCGATGCGGACACCACAGCGTTCATGAACGGGGGACCGCTGACGCTTTCCGGCACGTCGTCGGCACAGGTTGTCAATCTGGGCACGATCGGCTCCAGCGGCGGCGACGTTTTTCTCGTTGCGCGCAATGCCGTGGAGAACTTCGGCGTAGTGCAGGCGGGCACCGGCACCGTCGAACTGGCGGCGGGCCGGCAGGTCTTGCTCCAGGACTCGACGGGCAGCCGGCAGGTATTCGTGCAGGCGGGCAGCCGCGGCACGGTGCTCAATCGCGGTGTGCTCGAAGCCGCGCAGATCAGCATGCAAGCCAGCGATGGCAACGTCTATGCGCTGGCCGGCAACCACGAAGCGCTGCGGGCAACCGGCACCGGGACACGCGACGGGCATATCTGGCTGCTGGCGGAACGCGGCGGCGTCATGATTGCAAAGACGATCGAGGCGAAGAATGCCGACGGCCAAGGGGGCACCGTCGATATTAATGCTGCCGCGCTGACGGGGCCGCTCGCCAGTTGTCAGTGCGAGCCGACCGTGCTCGCCGGCCTTTGGAACATCACGACGCCCGCGCTCCAGATCAACCAGGGCGCTGCCGGCGCGTTCTCGCGCAGCCTCGATGCCGGCACGTCCGTCAACGTACGGACGACGGGCGCGTACGGACGCGGTGGCGACATCGTCGTCGCATCGAACATCGACTGGCGCGGTTCGGCATCGCTATCGCTCAATGCCTACCGGTCCGTCGCCGTCAATGCCGGCACGACGATTCGCAACACCGGTTCCGGCAATCTGACGCTGAGGGCCGATGCCAGCGCAATCGACAATGGCGGCGGTGTGACGAACGGCGGCACGATCGACTGGTCGGCGAGCACCGGCATCGTTCAGATGTACCGCGACATGAACGGCGCCTATGCACCGGGCACGCTGCTTGGCAACGGCGCTTGGGCGGCCTCCCCGGAGGCGGGCATCGTCACGCAGATCAGTGCATACAAGCTCGTGAACTCGGCTGCGGACCTGCAGAACGTATCGCTCGATCTCGCCGGCAACTACGCGTTGGGGCGCGACATCGATCTTGCCGGCACGCAGATCACGCCTATCGGGAGCAACGGCACACCGTTCTCGGGACAATTCGACGGCCTTGGCCATGTGATCGACGGTGCGTTCTTCGCGACCGACAGCCAGGGGCCGCCGCTGGGGCTGTTCGATGTGATCGGCAGTCAGGGCGTCGTGCGTAATCTGGGCGTGACGAACGCAGGCGCGAACATTTCCGGTTGCTGGTTCGGGCCGCCCTGTTATGGCGGATTGCTCGCAGGCGAGAACGACGGCCTCATCGCGCGTTCGTACTCGACCGGCTATTTCGACGGCAACGCGGATGGCTATGCCGTGCTCGGCGGGCTCGTCGGCCGCAACGTCGGCACGATTGCCCAGTCCTACAGCGGTGCGACGGTGAGCAACGCGGGCACCCTCGGCGGGCTCGTCGGGGAGAACGACGGAACGCTTTCGCACACCTACGCGACCGGGGCCGCGTCGGGAGACGGCCATGCGACAGCCGGCGGACTGGTCGGCATCAACGGGGGCTCGATCACGCAATCTTTCTCGACGGCGCTGGCGTGGGGCGGGTGGGACACGGGCATTTATGCCGGCGGCGTTGTCGGCATGGGTAACGGCGGACACGTCGGCAACGACGTTTATTGGAACGTCGAGACGACGCGCGCTTCGAACGGCGGCGACGGCGTGCCGCCAGGCAACGGTCTGACGTCCGTACAAATGCGCGATCCGTCGAATTTCGTCGGCTGGGGATTCGGCGCCGGAGCCGTCTGGTCGATGCCTGCCGGGGCCGACCACCCCGTATTCAGCTGGCAGACGAGCGGGACGTGAGGGAGGCGGTACCATACGGTACCGTCATCAACAGTCGACAGCGGGTGCCGGATCGTGGAAAATCGGCATCCCGGCGTGCGGCGCTTTCATATTACTTACGGACATCAATTCAGCGGTCATCCTCATGAGCACGATTCTTGAAAGTCTCCCGGCCGGACAGAAGGTCGGCATCGCGTTTTCCGGCGGCCTCGACACGAGCGCCGCGCTGCACTGGATGCGGATCAAAGGCGCGGTTCCCTTCGCTTATACGGCCAACCTGGGTCAGCCTGACGAGGACGACTACGACCAGATTCCGAAGCGCGCCCTGCAATACGGCGCGGAAGGCGCACGCCTGATCGACTGCCGCGCGCAGCTCGTGGCCGAAGGGATCGCCGCGCTTCAATGCGGTGCGTTCCATATTTCGACGGCCGGCGTCACCTACTTCAACACGACGCCGATCGGGCGTGCCGTGACCGGCACGATGCTCGTGGCCGCGATGAAAGAAGACGGCGTCAACATCTGGGGCGACGGCAGCACCTACAAGGGCAACGACATCGAGCGCTTCTATCGTTACGGCCTGCTCGTCAATCCGGATCTGAAGATTTACAAGCCGTGGCTCGATCAGACGTTCATCGACGAGCTCGGCGGCCGCGCCGAGATGTCGGAGTTCATGCGCCGAGCGGGCTTCGAGTACAAGATGTCGGCAGAGAAGGCCTATTCGACCGACTCGAACCTGCTCGGCGCAACGCACGAGGCCAAGGATCTCGAGAGCCTCGAAAGCGGGATCAAGATCGTGAACCCGATCATGGGTGTGGCGTTCTGGCGCGACGATGTGCAGATCGCGAAGGAAGAAGTGACGGTGCGCTTCGAAGAGGGCCGCCCGGTCGCGCTGAACGGCGTGGCGTTCACCGACGCCGTCGAACTGCTGCTCGAAGCGAATCGCATCGGCGGCCGTCACGGGCTCGGCATGAGCGACCAGATCGAAAACCGCATCATCGAAGCAAAGAGCCGCGGCATCTATGAAGCGCCGGGGCTCGCACTGCTTCATATCGCCTACGAGCGCCTGGTGACGGGTATCCACAACGAGGACACGATCGAGCAGTATCGCGAGAACGGTCGGCGCCTGGGGCGTCTGCTCTATCAAGGTCGCTGGTTCGATCCGCAGGCCATCATGCTGCGCGAAACGGCGCAACGTTGGGTCGCGCGTGCCGTTACGGGCGAAGTCACGATCGAACTGCGTCGCGGTAACGACTATTCGATCCTGAGCACGCGTTCGCCGAACCTCACGTATCAGCCCGAGCGTTTGTCGATGGAGAAGGTCGCGTCGACGTTCTCGCCGCGCGATCGTATCGGCCAGCTCACGATGCGCAACCTCGATATCACCGACACGCGCGACAAGCTGCGGATTTACTCGCAGGTCGGCCTGCTCGCATCGGGCGAGACCTCGGCGCTGCCGCAAGTGAAGGACGATAGCAGCAAGTAACAAGCAGCTGCAGAACGACAGGGCCCCGGTGGGGCCCTCTTCTTTTATCTCTTCTTTGCCTGCGATCCAGCCGTGGAGAGGCGTGTCCGCTCAATCGCTCGCGGGCAGCCACGCGCCGTGGAATCCCGCCGGAATGCGCCGCGGCAGATGGACGGTCGCAAGGGCGTCGGCTGCGATGTCCCGTGCGTCCAGGATTCTGACTTCGCTCGAATCGCTTTCGCGCCGATAGACGCACACGAGCACCCAGCCATCGTCTTCGCTGCGCGCACCCGGGCGGGGAACGAAGATCGGTTCGCTGTTCTGATCGCCCTCGGCGACGACATGCTGTGCGACCGAGCCTGACTCGAAGTCGTACCTGAGCACGCCGCGCATTTCCACGTTCGTCGGCTGCTGCACCGCGTACGCGAATCGATGCGCGATACCCGTGTGCGCGTCGTTGATGCGAGGCAATTCCACGCCCAAGTCCCCAAGCGGCGTTTCGCGCACCGTGCCGCCCGCGAGATCGAGCGTATAACGCCAGAGCAGTCCGACGGGGTTGTCCGCGAAGGCCCGACCGCTCGCGTCGAGCTTTAGGAATGCCGAGTAACGCACCACGTCGAGTATGATCGTCGATGTGTCGGCGTCATATGCGTTCACGACATGCATGACGAAGCACGGCGCGACTTCGAACCATCGGACAGCGTCGCCATGGCGCATGCGTTGCTGCCCATCGCTGCGTCCGCAGCCAACGGTTGCGATAACGCACGGCACGCCCGTCCTCGAACGAAATAGCGTGCAGCATCGCCGCTTCCGGCCACCAGTGCAGGACATCGTTGCCCGCGAAACGTCCGGAGAGCGGGTTCGGTCCGTTGCGCACGAGTGTGCCGTTCAGGTCGAGGGGAAGGGTGCCCGTGACGGCGAGCCTGTCGATATCGACTTCGTCATGCACCGGTGCGGCGTTCCGTGCGGTGGCGCCGTATCGGGCAGCGGATCGTACGTTCCTCTTCCGAGCGACCCGTACAGGTTGCTGCCCCAGCACTGGACCGTGCCATCTTTCATCAGCGCGCACGTGTGCTGATAGCCGGCGACGACGTGCGCGACGTTCGCGAGGCCGACGACCGGCGCAGGCACATGCGACTCCGTCGTGTTGTTCTCGCCGAGGCCGAGCTGTCCGTGATCATTCGCGCCCCAGCAACGGACCGTCGCGTC
>CBJMQH010000393.1:0-5202 GCA_966431825.1 uncultured Trinickia sp. | reverse complement strand
CGGGCAGGGCCCTGGGACCGTCGAGGGACGAGCCGTGAGATACGGGGGTCAAGATTTTCGAGGGAGCCCGAGATCACGTCCAGTCTCAAACCGCCCGCGGCCGCGTCTGCCGACTGCGTGCACCTCAAGGCGCGTTGGGCGCGCCTCTCGGCGCGCGAGCCTTCTTATCGGAGCACGCCCGCCGGCCGCGTCGCATTGCCCGCGGCGCTGCCTGCGCGGGCCAGCGCGTTGCGCCGGCTGGCCGAAGCACTGGCGGCCGCCGGGGCGCTCGATCGCGCAGCTGCGCGCGTCTTGCATGCCAAAGCGGTCGCGACGCTCGATGTCTGGACCGCCGAAGGATGGGTCACGATGGGCGAGGGCGCTGCGGATCCCGGCGCTGCGGCCCGGCCGTCGACGAGCGACGGCCATGGACATATCGGCGTCGATGCCGGAACCGATGCAATGCCGGTTGCGTACCCCGAGCCGACTGCGGAGCAGGCCGACGCGCTCGCGGCGATCACGGCGGCGCGCGACTTCGCGCCGTTCCTGTTGCATGGCGTGACCGGCAGCGGCAAGACGGAGGTCTATCTCCGTGCGCTCGACGCGTTGTTCGCCGCGCGGCCGGACGCCCAGGCGCTCGTGCTCGTGCCTGAAATCAACCTCACGCCGCAGTTCGAGGCCGTCTTCCGCTCACGTTTCGCTGCCCGGCTCGGCGCCGGCGCGATCGTCACGCTGCATAGTGCGATGGCTGACGGTGAGCGTGCGCGCAGCTGGCTCGCGGCCCATCAGGGCAGCGCGCGGATCGTGCTCGGCACCCGGCTGGCCGTGCTCGCTTCGCTGCCGGGGCTTGCGCTCGTCGTCGTCGATGAGGAGCACGATCCGGCCTACAAGCAGCAGGAAGGGCTGCGCTACTCGGCGCGCGACCTCGCCGTCTGGCGCGCCAAGCAAAGGGCGATACCGGTCGTGCTCGGCTCGGCGACGCCGTCGCTCGAAACCTGGTGGCAGGCCGACCAGGGGCGCTACAAGCGGCTCACGCTGGCGCGCCGCGCCGTATCGGAGGCGGTGCTGCCGACGGTACGGTTGATCGATCTGGAAGAGGAGCGGCGGCGTGGCCGCGCGAGTGTCGACGGCATCTCGGGGCCGCTTGTCGCCGCACTGAAAGCGCGGCTCGAACGGGGCGAGCAGAGCCTCGTCTTCCTGAACCGCCGCGGTTATGCGCCCGTGCTCGCCTGCGACGCTTGCGGCTGGCTCGCCGGCTGCCCACGCTGCAGCGCCTATGTCGTGCTGCACAAGCCCGAGCGCGCGCTGCGCTGCCACCACTGCGGCTGGGAAACACGTGTGCCGCGTGCCTGCCCGGACTGCGGCAATGTCGATATCGCGCCGCTCGGTCGCGGCACGCAGCGCGTGGAGGAGACGCTCGCCACGCTCGTGCCGGGCGCGCGCGTGATCCGGATCGATGCCGACAGCACGCGCCGC
The DNA here is from genome assembly GCA_966431825.1 of uncultured Trinickia sp. Lineage (GTDB taxonomy): Bacteria > Pseudomonadota > Gammaproteobacteria > Burkholderiales > Burkholderiaceae > Trinickia. The sequence goes on along the minus strand of CBJMQH010000393.1, from coordinate 3,747 downwards.
AAAGGCAGTGCGCAAGCGCTGTTTTCGGATGTCCACGCGGGTGAGGTCGACATTCTGGTGGGCACCCAGATGGTCGCGAAGGGGCACGACTTCCAGCGTGTCTCGCTCGTCGGTGTGCTCAACGCGGACGCCGCGTTGTTCTCGCATGATTTTCGAGCCGGCGAACGGCTGTTCGCGCAACTGATGCAGGTCAGTGGCCGGGCAGGACGTGCCGGGCTGCCCGGGGAGGTACTCCTCCAGACGCGCTACCCGCGGCACGCGCTCTATCACGCACTCGCGCGGCACGATTACGTCGGTTTCGCCGAATCGACGCTTGCCGAGCGCCGTGACGCGCACCTGCCGCCGTTTGTTTATCAGGCGCTGCTGCGCGCGGAAGGGCGCACGCTCGAAGCGGCGATCGGATTTCTCGAGCAGGCCGCGGCCGCCCTGGGCGCGATCGATACGGCCGGCCGCGTCACGGTCTACGACGCTGTGCCGCTCACGATCGTCAAGGTGATGAACGTGCATCGGGCGCAGCTGCTCGTCGAGAGCGCGTCGCGGGCAGCTTTGCTGGCCACGCTCCGGGCTTGGCAAGGCCCGCTGCGTGCACTGAAAGGCGTCCTGCGCTGGAGCCTCGAAGTCGATCCGCTCGACATCTGAGCCCACGCGCCCACGCGTCAATGGGCCTGCCTGCCGCACATATCGGCGGGTCATAACGATAGTCGGAAAGATCGTTTCGTTCGTGCGCATACGCCGCCTATAGTTGGGCCAACGGTGCGCCGGTGCGTCGACGGGGTGGCATTGCCGGCGTTTCCGGCTTCCAGCACCCTCGGAGACCTTCTATGACCCACGCTCGACACGCGCAACCGGCCGATCACGGCGCGCCGCCGAAGAACAACGCAACCCCCGACAATCGAACCGACGGGACGCGTCGCGGCGGGCCGTTGACGGCGCTCGTCTCCACCGAGGATTGGTGGGCTGTCTGGATCGGCCTCACCGCCGTGGCGGCCGCCTATCTGCTCTTCGCCTCGGGGGCGAGCATCAAATGGCTGGCCGTTGCACCCGCCAAATGGTCGGGCGCAGCGCAGCTCGGACAGGATCTCCTGCGACACCTGCCATCCTACCTGTCGCTCTTCGTCGCATTCGCTGCCTTGTTCAGCATCAGCATCGTCGCGCTGAAGCAGCGCGTCGCCCACTTTCTGCCTGCCTTTTTCGTCGTATTCATCGCTTCAACGCTGATTTTCATCGCCGGCGCCTGGGTCGATGCGGCCAAATACAACCTCGAGCCGCCGCTCGTCGCACTCGTGCTGGGACTCGTCGTGGCCAACACCGTCAAGCTGCCCGCCTGGCTCGACGCTGGGCTGCGCGTCGAGTTTTACATCAAGGTCGGGATTGTCCTGCTCGGCGCGACGCTGCCGTTCACGCTGCTCGTGTGGGCCGGCCCGGTGGCGGTCGGGCAGGCGACGATCGTTTCGCTGACGACCTTCTTCGTCATCTTCTTCGTCGGTAAGGCGCTCGGCCTGGATCGCCGCTTTGCGGCTGTGCTCGGGGTCGGCGGCGCCGTCTGCGGCGTGTCGGCCGCGATAGCGATTGCCGGGGCGGTCCGTGCGAAGCGCGAGCATGCGTCGGTGGCGATCACGCTCGTGATCGGCTGGGCCATCGTCATGATTTTCGTCCTGCCCTTCGCTTCACGCGCGCTCGGCTTGCCGACAGGCATCGCCGGCGCATGGATCGGCACGTCGGAATTCGCCGATGCGGCCGGCATCGCAGCCGCGCAAGCGTACGGCGACTTTGCGAAGGCGGCCGGCGGTGCCATTTCCGGTGCGCCCGAAGCGTCGCTCCAGGCATTCACGCTCATGAAAGTGGTCGGGCGCGATATCTGGATCGGTATCTGGGCGTTCCTGCTTGCGCTCGTCGCAACGACGCGCTGGGAGCAGGAAGATGCAGGTCCAGGCGAGCGGGCGAGCGTTGCCGCGGGCGCGACGGCGCGCGAGATCTGGGCGCGCTTTCCGAAGTTCGTCGTGGGATTCGTAGTGGCGTCGGCGTTCGTGACCTGGGTTGCGAGCCATTACTCGCTTGCCGACTACCGGAAGGTCGTGGTGCCCGAGCTCGTCGCCCCCATTACCGCACTGCGGACCTGGGCGTTCATCTTCTGCTTCTTCAGCATCGGGCTCACCACGCGCGTCCGGCAGCTCGCCGGCGCGGGCTTAAAGCCGATCGTGGCCTTCACGGTCGGCGTGGCGGTCAATATCGCAGTCGGCTACGTGCTGTCCGTGCACGTGTTCGCACCCTATTGGCGTAGCTTGGGGTCGGTGTCGTGAGCGGCCGCGTACGTGCGGGCGACTCCGCCCGCCCCCGTTGCCGCGGGTGCCGATATCGTGCCGAAAGCCGGCATTCGTTGGAGCAAAGCATTCCTGGCCTCGCGGTATTCAGTTCAGGGTTCGGTGCGAGCGCCGCCGAGAGTCGCATCTGCCGGCTGCATGACCGGCTCGTGTCCCCCGACGACGCGTGCCCTCAGTTCACCCCGTGCGACTGAGAGCGGCGCGGCTTTCCTTCAGCTATGAACGGTGTCTCGTCGCGCCGGATCCCGCATCGCGCGGGCCTCGGCGGCGAGGCGCGCATTGCGCACTCGCGCGATAGCGAGCGCCCGGCTGCGCGCCGGCGATGCGCCGCGCACGAAGAAGGTGAGGCAGACGACTGTCATCGTCCAAATGCCGCCAATCACGAACCACTTCTCCATTTCGCCCCTCCTTTGCCTTCGCGCACCGTGCGCTAGAGCGCTTACCCTCGTTAACGGCACGATTTGGCGGAGGAATAGGGGGCCGCAAACGATTTCGTATCAGGGAAAGTACCGAGCGCAACCGCAGGAGCGCCGCTGCGCCGCTTTCGGCGGCAACCCCTTGCCGGTGGCGGGTCTTGATCGGGTGCAACCCGAGGGTTAACTTGGTTGCACCTTTAAATTGGAAGGCGTACGATTCGGCCAACTTTTAGTCAATGTCCGGCCATTCGAGCCGGCGGTCGAAGGGAACCATGGCCAGTACCACCCTAGGCGTCAAAGTCGACGACCTCCTCCGTTCGCGGCTCAAAGAAGCCGCTACGCGCCTCGAGCGCACCCCCCATTGGCTCATCAAGCAGGCCATCTTCGCCTACCTCGAAAAGATCGAGCATGGCCAGTTGCCGCCCGAGCTGTCCGGTATCAACGGGATGGCCGATTTTGCCGATGGCGTCGCTCACGAGCATGTCGAAGACGGCGCGCCGCACCCGTTCCTCGACTTCGCGCAAAGCGTGCAGCCGCAATCGGTACTGCGCGCCGCCATTACGGCGGCGTACCGTCGCCCCGAGCCCGAGTGCGTACCGTTCCTGATCGGCGAGGCCCGCCTGCCTGAGGCGATGGCGGTCGATGTCGCGAGCATGGCGGCCAAGCTCGTCGAAACGCTGCGTGCCAAGCGCACGGGCGGCGGCGTCGAAGGCCTCATCCACGAATTCTCGCTGTCGAGCCAGGAAGGCGTTGCGCTGATGTGCCTCGCGGAAGCGCTGCTGCGCATTCCCGACCGCGCGACGCGCGATGCGCTGATCCGCGACAAGATCAGCAAGGGCGATTGGAAGTCGCACGTCGGTCACGCACCGTCGATGTTCGTGAATGCCGCGACCTGGGGCCTCATGATCACGGGCAAGCTCGTGACGACGAACAGCGAAGCGGGCTTGTCGTCGGCGCTCACGCGCCTGATCGGCAAGGGCGGCGAGCCGCTGATCCGCAAGGGCGTCGAC
>CBJMQH010000392.1:0-5248 GCA_966431825.1 uncultured Trinickia sp. | reverse complement strand
CCGACCACCTGCACCCCATGCAGGTACGCTACCAGGCTGCGCTACGCCCCGAAAGAAAAAAATTATAACAGACAGTTCCCCGAATTAGAACCACTTCGGCGCAACTATCTTCGCAACAGCGTGATGACCGCGTTCAGATCCTTGCGCAGCTGCTCGACGTCGACGGTAGAAGCCCCTCCCGCACTGGGCAATCCGGACACACCAAGCGGCGGCACGAGCGACGCTGCCACGTCACCGCTCAGCGCATCCGCAGCCTCGGGCTCATCGACCGCCCCACCGCGCGCATCGAGCCGATTACGGGCGCCGTTGATCGTGAAGCCCTGCTCGTAAAGCAGCTCGCGAATGCGGCGAATCAGCAGTACCTCGTGATGCTGATAATACCGACGGTTCCCGCGCCGCTTGACCGGACGCAGCTGCGTGAACTCCTGCTCCCAGTAGCGCAGCACGTGCGGCTTCACGCCGCAGAGTTCGCTCACTTCCCCAATCGTGAAGTAGCGCTTCGCCGGGATCGGAGGCAACACGACTTTTTCAACCGTCGCTGTCATGGTCACGCTGTGTCGTCAGTTGAACCATCTGGGGAACGCCTCAACCCACCGGAAGCATCGAAGCGCCGCATTGCACTCGCATCGCGCCAAGGCCGCAACGCGGCCACGCATCAACGCGGCAGATTCACCTCGGCGCCGTTTTCCACGAGCGCCTTCAACTTCTGGCTCGCATGGAACGTCACCACACGACGCGCCGCAATCGGAATCGCCTCCCCCGTCTTAGGGTTCCGGCCCGGCCGCTGCGGCTTGTCGCGCAATTGAAAATTACCGAATCCCGACAGCTTCACACTGTCGCCAGCCTCGAGCGCATCACGGATCACGTCGAAGAACGCTTCGACCATATCCTTCGCTTCCCGCTTGTTGAGCCCGACATTGTCGAACAGCAACTCGGCCAGTTCGGCCTTCGTCAGCGTCGGCGTTTCCGAAGCAGCGCCGATCGACGGTGTTGGAATGTCGCGGATCATAGCGCCACGCTGCGCCGCAAGAAGGGCTTCGAAATCACTCGAGTTCATTTCTTTCATGTCTAAAAACGGCGACGTCCCGGCAGCAAGCACGTACGCATCCACCCCCGCGTACGCGCCCTCGCGCTTATCCGCGCAACCGCGCACCATAGACTCGAGCCAAACGGTCCACCAAAGCCTTGACGGCCAGATCCACCGTCTCGTCCTGCAGCGTACCGCCCGCATCCTGCAGCGTCACGCGGAAAGCCAAGCTCTTTTCGTGCGCCGCCAAGCCGCCGGAAGTACTTGATTTTGCACGAAATTCATCGAACAGCGCAACCCTCTGAACGAATTTGCAAGCATCAATCGACAGCGCCTTGTGCATTTCGTCCAGCAACGCCTGCACTTGAACCTGCTGATCGACGACCACCGCGATATCACGCCGCACCGGCGGGAATTTCGACACCTCGCTCAGCACCGGCAGCGCCCGCGCCATCAGCGCATCCGCATCCACTTCGAACACGATCGGCGCGAGGGGCAGATCGTACTTCTGCATCCAGCGCGGATGCAGCTCGCCGATCCAGCCCACAGCACGCCCGTCGACTTCGATGCGTGCACTGCGGCCCGGATGCAGCGCCGGATGCTCCGCCTTGACGAAGCGCGCCACGCGCGGCGCAAACAGCGCCTCGACGTCGCCCTTCACATCGAAGAAATCGACGTTGCGCGACGGCGCACCCCACTGCTCCTCGAACACCGGACCATAGGCCAGCGCACCGATGCGCTTGGGCTGCGTATAACCCTCGACCGTCAGCTCACCCGCCGAGACCGAAGCGTCGCGCAGAAACACACGCCCCGCCTCGAACACGCGCACACGGTCCGCGCGGCGGTTCAGGTTGTGGCGCAGTACGCTCACGAGGCTACCGAACAGCGTCGTACGCATGACCGACAGCTGGCTCGCGATCGGATTGAGCAACCGCACAGGCGCATCGTTGCCGGCAAAGTCGGCTTCCCACGCCTCATCGACGAAGCTGAAGTTGACCGTTTCGGCATAGTCGCGCGCAGCCAGCGCGTGGCGCACCGTATGAATCGAGCGACGCGTCTCGTTCGTCGCACGCATCTCGTTCGGCTGCACGGGCGGGCGGGCCGGAATCTTCTCGAAGCCGTAGATCCGAGCAACTTCTTCGATCAGGTCCTCTTCGATCTCGATGTCGAAGCGATACGAGGGCGGCGTGACCGAGAACGTTTCGCCGTCGAATTCGAACGCAAGGCCAAGACGCGCGAAGATCGCCTTCATCTCGTCAGCCGGGATCGCCACGCCGATAATGCGCTGTGCACGCGCAACGCGCATCTTTACCGCTGCACGGTTCGGCACGTTGACGATCTGATCGTCGACAGGGCCGACTTCGCCGCCGCAAATGTCCACGATCAGGCGCGTGATGTACTCGATGTGCTCGACCGTCGTTGCATAGTCGACGCCACGCTCGAAACGATGTGCCGCATCGGTCGAGAAGTTGTATTTGCGTGCACGGCCGCGAATGCTGTCGGGCCACCAGAACGCCGCTTCGAGGTAGACATTCGTCGTATCGAGCGTCACCGCCGTGCTGTCGCCACCCATGATGCCGGCCAGGCTCTCGACCTGTCCGTCGTCTGCGGCGATCACCCCGACCGTCTCGTCGAGTTCGATCGTGTTGCCGTTCAGCAGCTTCAGGCTCTCTCCGCGGCGCCCCCAGCGCACTTCAATGCCACCGTGGATCTTGTCGAGGTCGAACACGTGCGACGGACGCCCGAGCTCAAGCATCACGTAGTTCGAAATATCGACGAGCGCCGAAATGCTTCGTTGTCCCGAACGCTCGAGCCGCTCGACCATCCATTGCGGCGTCTTTGCGCGTGCATTGACGCCACGGATCACGCGACCCGAGAAACGCCCGCACAGATCCGGCGCGCTCACCTTGACCGGCAGCGTTTCCGCGAGCTTGGCCGCCACCGGCTCGAACTTGCCCGCCGCGAGCGGCGCGCCCGTGATCGCAGCCGTCTCGCGCGCAATGCCGAACACCGAAAGGCAATCGGCCTTGTTCGGCGTCAGCTTGATTTCAAAAACGGTGTCGTCGAGGTTCAGCGTCTCGCGGATGTCCTGGCCGATCGGTGCATCGTCGGACAGGATCAAAAGACCGCTGTGATCTTCCGAGAGCTTGAGCTCGCGTGCGGAGCAGAGCATGCCTTCGCTTTGCACGCCGCGCAGCTTCGAGAGCTTGATCGCGAACGGCGCACCGCCCTCTTCCGCCGGCGGCAACTGCGCGCCGACAAGCGCAACAGGCACCTTGATACCGGGCGCGACATTCGGCGCGCCGCAGACGATGTTCAGCGGTGCGCCCGTGCCGGCATCGACCTGACACACGTTGAGCTTGTCGGCGTCCGGATGCTTGACCACTTCGAGCACACGGCCGACCACGATCTTGGAAGTCGGCGGCGCCGCGGGGCGCAGGCTTTCCACTTCGAGGCCGGCCATCGTCAGCGCGTGCGACAGTTCGTCCGTCGAGAGCTGCGGATCGACAAATGTACGGAGCCAGGATTCAGGAAATTGCATGTGTGTCTACGTTCGAATGAGTTGGGTCCGTGCCCGCGTAGCGCATCGGCGTCTCGCTCACGATGCACTACGCCGGGCCTTCTCGCGCGCGGCACGCCGCGCATGCGGAACAGGCGGCTTAAGCGAACTGGCGCAGGAAGCGCAGGTCGTTTTCGAAGAAGAGCCGCAGATCCTGCACGCCGTAGCGCAGCATCGTCAACCGCTCGAGACCGCTGCCGAACGCAAAACCGATATAGCGCTCGGGATCGAGGCCCATGTTGCGGATCACGTTCGGATGCACCTGCCCCGAACCCGAAATCTCGAGCCACTTGCCCGCGTTCTTGCCCTCTTCGAACATCATGTCGATCTCGGCCGAAGGCTCGGTGAACGGGAAATACGACGGGCGGAAACGGACCTGGATATCGTCGCGCTCGAAGAACTTCTTCAGAAAATCGCTGTAGACGCCCTTCAGGTCGGCGAAGCTGATGTTCTCGTCGATCCACAAGCCCTCGACCTGATTGAACATCGGCGAGTGCGTGGCATCGCTGTCCACACGGTACGTGCGACCCGGCACGATCACCTTGATTGGCGGCTTGTTGCTGCGCGCGTAGCGCACCTGCATCGGGCTCGTATGCGTGCGCAGCAGCAACGCGCGGCCGTCGGCGTCCTTGCCGTCGATATAGAACGTATCCTGCATCGAACGCGCCGGATGGTTTTCCGGGCTGTTCAATGCCGTAAAGTTGTACCAGTCGGTCTCGATCTCGGGGCCGTCGGCCACATCGAAACCGATCGAACCAAAAATCTGCTCGACGCGCTCCCACGTCCGCATGACGGGGTGCAGACTGCCGGCGCCCATGCCGCGACCGGGCAACGTCACGTCGATCGCCTCGGCCGCGAGCCGCTGGCTGAGCAGCGCCTGCGCAAGCGCGTCACGGCGCGCGTTGAGCGCGGCCTCGACCTGCTGCTTCGCGACGTTGATCCGTGCGCCTTCGGTCTTGCGGGCTTCCGGGTCGAGCTTGCCGAGCCCCTTCAACAGTTCGGTCAGCGCCCCCGCCTTGCCGAGGAACCGCGCCTTCTCGTTTTCGAGCGTCGCGCCATCAGCGGCTTCCCCGAACGCCTTCTTCGCGTCCGCGACAATCTGGTCCAGATCCATTGATCCCTTCATCCCAACGTCGATCAGTTTTTCATAAGCACTGCGAAGCACCGCCCCATCGGGCCGCTACGCCTCTCGCTCGACCAACAAAAACGGGGCTCGGTGAGGAGCCCCGTTTTCTTGTCGCCGCGCCGCCGGGTCACCCCGGTAGCGCGACAACCAACCACGCAGTACTAATCTCGCAATTAGGCTGCAACGGCGGCTTTCACCTGCTTCACGATCGCAGCAAAAGCAGCCTTGTCGAACACGGCCATGTCGGCCAGGACCTTGCGGTCGAGTTCGATCGAGGCCTTCTTCAGGCCGTTGATGAACACGCTGTAGGTCATGTCGTGCTCGCGGACCGCCGCGTTGATACGCGTGATCCACAGCGCGCGGAACACGCGCTTCTTGTTGCGACGGTCACGGTACGCGTACTGACCTGCGCGCATGACCGCCTGCTTGGCGATGCGATAGACATTATTGCGACGGCCGCGATAGCCCTTCGCAAGGTTAATGATCTTCTTGTGGCGGGCACGTGCCGTTACCCCACGTTTGACTCGAGGCATGT
>CBJMQH010000391.1:0-5254 GCA_966431825.1 uncultured Trinickia sp. | reverse complement strand
AAGACGGCAGGCTGAAAGACGGGCATCGCGGGGCGCGGCGGAAAGGTTCCCGATGTAGCAATCGTCGGAGCTCAGAAGGCCGGAAAGTAAGAAGCGGTATCGATATCAGAGCGACGCGGCCGCGCGCGCCGCGGTATCGTAGAGCCCGGACGCCGTGCGCATGAGCTGGGCCGCATCACCGATCTGTGCATTGGCAAGGCCGCTTTCTTTCAGCACGGCAATCAGACAGCTTTCGCGGACCTCTCGATACTTGCTGCAAAGCTCGCGGCCCGCGGGGGTGGCGGAGAAGAACACTTCCTTGCCTGTCTTTTCGCTTTTTACGTACCCTCTAGTCACGAGCTTCTTCAACGCGTACGTGGCAACGTGCGTGTCCTCGATGTTGAGCACGAAGCAGATGTCCGCGAGCTTCTTCTTGCGCTCGCGATGACTTACATGATGGAGCAGCGATACCTCGATCGCCGTCATGTCCTTGGCCCCCGCCGCGGACATGCACCGCACCATCCAGCGATTGAACGCGTTGCCCGCCATGATGAGGGCGTACTCGAACTCAGAGAGCTCCGCGCTGGCCTCCGAAACGAGGTGTTCCGAAGAGACGATCTTGGTCGGGTGACGCGACATGGCAAACGCTTGATTCGACGAGTAATAACAGTGACGCGCAGTGTACGACGCCGGTTTGGCGTTGTATCCCTAGCACAAACGCTTATAGAGAAATTATCGATAATTTATCGATGATGCTACCATGACGAAACGAGGCGCCAGGGGTGCGCCGTCGTCGCGCCGCGATACGTGCGGTACGGCGAGCCGTTCGGAATACTGACCGATGAGCCAACCAAGAATCTATCCGTTCGGCGATACCGCCCTCGTTTGCGAAGTGCCGCCGCCCGCCACGCTCGCGTGTCAGCAGCGCGTGTGGGCCGTTGCCGAGGCTGCAAGGCGCTGGCCCGACGTCATCGACGTCGTGCCGGGTATGAACAATCTGACGCTCGTGTTCGATCCGCTCGCAGCCGATATGGAAGCGCTCGCCGCCGACCTCGCGATGGCATGGGAGCGCGCCGCAGATCTGCAAGTCGCGTCGCGCGTCGTCGACGTCCCCGTCCGCTACGGCGGCGAGTTCGGCCCCGATCTGGCCGACGTGGCGGCGCATACGGGGCTCACCGAAGCCGAAGTCGTGCGTGCGCATGCCGGCGGCGACTACACCGTCTTCTTTCTCGGTTTCCAGCCCGGCTTCGCCTACCTTGGCGGTCTCGATGCCGCACTGCATACGCCGCGGCGTTCCGTGCCGCGGCTCGAAGTGCCGGCCGGCGCCGTCGGCATCGGCGGTGCGCAGACGGGCATCTACCCGGCCGCCTCGCCGGGCGGTTGGCAGCTGATCGGCCGCACGGACGTGACGCTGTTCGATCCGTCTGCCGCGCAGCCGACGCTCCTCGTTCCGGGCGACCGCGTCCGATTCATCGTCGAAAAGGTGGAGCGATGATCGAAATCATTCGTGCAGGTGTGCTGACCTCGGTGCAGGACCTCGGCCGCCAGGGGTTCCGGCATCTCGGCGTAGCGACGGCCGGCGCCGTCGACTCGCTCGCGCTCGAGGTCGGCAACCGGCTCGTCGGCAATGCACCGGGCGCCGCCGCGATCGAAGTCACGCTCGGCCCCACCGCGCTGCGCTTCCCACGCGCAACGCGAATCGCACTCACAGGCGCTTCGTTCGACGCGACGCTCGACGGGGTACCGGTTCACACTTGGTGGAGCCTGCCCGTACGCGCGGGTCAGGTTTTGGCAATGCAGGCACCGACGCGCGGTATGCGCGGCTACGTCTGCGTGCGCGGCGGCATCGACGTCCTGCCGATGCTTGGCTCGCGCAGCACGGACCTCTGCGCGCATTTCGGCGGGGTCGGGGGACGCACGCTGCGCGACGGCGACCGGCTCGGCATCGGCAACGCGCCCGGGCGCGCCGGCGCAAACGTGCCGAGCGAAGCGCCGCCTTTCGGCGTAAAGCCACCGGAGTTGTGCCGCTTCGCGCTCGTCGCACATGAGCCTCCCCGGCGCGGCAAACACGCGGCCGGCGCCGAGCGCGCGGTTGCGATCCGCGTATTGCGCGGCCCTGAATACGACAACTTCAGCGATGAAGCGCGCGAAACGTTCTGGTCCGACGAGTGGTGCGTCACGCCGCAGAGCAACCGCATGGGATACCGGCTGTCGGGCACGCGGCTGACGCGCACGGACGAGAGCGAGCTGCTTTCGCACGCGGTGCTGCCGGGAACGATTCAGGTACCGGGCAACGGACAGCCGATCGTGCTGATGAGCGATGCCCATACCACCGGCGGCTATCCGCGCATCGGCGCGGTCATCCGGGCCGATCTGTGGAAGCTCGCGCAGGTCCGATTGAATGCGAGCGTGCGGTTCGTGCCGACGACGCGCGAGGAAGCACATCGCGCGCTCGTCGAAGAGCGCGCCTACCTGCGGCAAATCGATGTCGCAATACAAATGCAGGAAGAGCGGCTCGCGCGATCGCGCCATGCCGCTTGAGCAGTGGCAGTTACGAACGAGGTAGTCATGGAAATCGATTTGAACGCCGATCTCGGTGAAGGCGGAGAGTCCGATGAGGCACTGCTCGGCCTGGTCAGCTCGGCGAACATTGCTTGCGGATGGCACGCGGGCGGGGCGAACGCAATGCGCGACTGCGTTCGCATGGCCATCGAGCGCGGCGTCGCCATCGGCGCGCACCCAAGCTTTCACGATCCGGCCAATTTCGGGCGCAAGGAAATGCACCTGCCCCCCGACGATATCTATGCCGGCATCCTCTACCAGCTCGGCGCGCTGTCGGCCATCGCCCAGGCCGAGGGCGGCCGCGTCACGCATCTGAAGCCGCACGGCGCGCTCTACAACCAGGCCGCACGCGACCCGGAAATCGCCCAGGCGATCGTCGCGGCCGTACGCGATTTCGATCCGTCGCTCTCGGTATTCGGCCTCGCCAACAGCGGCTTCGTCAAGACGGCGCGCGAAGCGGGCCTCTATGCGGTCGAGGAAGGGTTCGCCGACCGCGGCTATCGCGCCGACGGCTCGCTCGTGCCCCGCACCGAGCCAGGCGCGTTGATCGACAGCGAGGAAGAGATGCTCGCGCACGTGCTGTCGATGGTGTGCGACAAGCGCGTGCGCGCGAGAGAGGGCGACTGGGTACCGCTCGATGTGCGCACGCTCTGCCTGCACGGCGACGGCGCGCATGCTGTCGCCTTCGCCCGACGCCTGCGTTCCGCACTTCAATCGGCCGGCGTGGCAATCCGCACGCCGTCGGCACCGCAGGCGTAGGCAGCGCGTACCTGCCGGAGACGCTATCGCGCCTCGACGGCAAAGCCATGCGTGCGCAAGATCGCCAGCACGCCTTTGGGGCCGCCCAGGTGCAGCGCGCCGATCGCCACAAACACGGGCTTCGCGGGACTCGCCATCACGAGCGCACGCACGGCGAAGCGCCGATTGCGCTCATACACGATCCGGTTGTCGAGCGAACGCGCAATGGCCGGATTGCGGGCGAGCCGCTCCGATTTGGCGACCGACCACGCAGAGATCGCATCGGCGTCGCCGATACGCCACAACCGGTGCAGCGCCTTCACGTCGGCCACGTTCTGCGCCGGCGTCTGAGCCAGATCCTGCGCGAGCATTTCCCGCTGCTGCGCGAGCGACAGATTCGTGAAAGCACGCATCTGCTCGACCAGCGTCTCGAGCCCCACGATCTTGCCGCGCGTATGCAAATAGACGTTCTGCAGTTGCGCCTCGGTACCGTATTCGGTCGCGAGCCCCGCGCTCAACGAGTCATAGGTTTCGACGAGCAGCGCCGCGAGCCAGGGGCGGGTCTTCTTGATCTCCTCCAACGCCCCCGGATTGCCGCGCATGCGCAATGCAAGGGCACGCCACAATACGTCGGGCAACAGCCGCGGCAGGCAGGCATAGGTGCAAACGCCATACTTCGAGACGTCGTCCTGGGATTCGAGCAGGTCGTCGGGGGACAGTTCGAGCGCAAGCGCGGGCGAAGCCTGCAGCGCCGCCATGATCGGACGGCGAAACGGTTGGTTGCTCGGATAATCGGACGGGTCGCCGATATGGAGCGTGCCGAGCACATAGATCGTGAGCGGGCCTTTGGTCGCCACGTAGAACGGCATGTGAGCCGGCTCGGCCCGCACAGGGCCGCTCGCGCTCGTGCCGTCCGCTGAAACGCTGCCGCCGGGGGCGGCGTGGAAGCCGGGGATGGTTACGCGCGGCTCGGCAGGCGCGACCGGCGCAGCCGCGACACGCACGCCGGCCGCATGAACGGCCGAGATCGGTGCAAGCGCAAGCGCACCGACGACGACAACGAGAACCAACGCGAGCCCCATCCCGCGGCTGGCACCGGCGGTCCCGCTATCGAGCCCCCCGGCGCACAAGCGGCGCGTACGGCCACGCGCCGCTCGCGCTTCAGGCATCCGTATCCCCCACCTCCTCTGCACGGTGACACGATACCAGACGACCATCGACTTCGCGCAATTTCGGCTCTTCGACGCGGCAGCGTTCGACCGCGTACGGACAGCGTTGATGAAACGTGCAGCCCGACGGCGGGGAGAGCGGCGAGGGCAGCTCGCCCTGCAGCTTGATCTGCACGCGCCGGTCAGCCTCGAAGATGGCCGGCGTCGCCGACATCAGCGCCCGTGTGTACGGGTGCCGCGGCGTCTTGTAGATCGTCTTCTTGTCGCCGATCTCGGCCACGCCGCCGAAATACATCACCATCACGTCGTCGGCGATATGCTCGACGACGGCAAGGTTATGCGAAATGAAGACGTAGCTCGTCTTGTAGGTTTCCTGCAGATCCATGAACAGATTGAGGATCTGCGCCTGGATCGAGACGTCGAGCGCCGACACGGGCTCATCCGCGACGACGATACGCGGCTCCAGGATCATCGCCCGTGCAATCGCCACACGCTGGCGCTGGCCGCCCGAGAACATATGCGGGTAGCGCTTCGCGTGCTCAGGCCGCAGGCCGACCGTGCGCATCATCTGCGCAATGCGCTCGGCACGCTCGCCGGCACGCATCGAGGTATTGATCGCGAGCGGTTCGCCGAGCGTCTCCTCGACGGTCTTGCGCGGATTGAGCGAAGCAAACGGATTCTGGAACACCATCTGCACGTGCCGCCTGAGCTCGGCGATCTTGGCGTGCGAGGCACCCGCCACATCTTCGCCTTCGATCAAGAGCCGCCCCGAGGTCGGCGTTTCGATCATCGTCAGCTGGCGCGCG
>CBJMQH010000390.1:0-5296 GCA_966431825.1 uncultured Trinickia sp. | reverse complement strand
TGCTATGTGGTTTCCTCCCGCACGGCCGGGGCTGACGACGGCGCCTGCGGCATCTCGCCCTTTCTCGTACCCCGCGATACGCCGGGGGTGTCTGTCCGGGACTACCCGCTCATCGACGGCGGGCGCGGCGCCGAGCTGACGCTCGCCCAGGTGCGGCTTGGCGCCGAAGCCTTGCTGGGCGGCGAACACGAAGGCTTCCCGGTACTCGAACACGCGCTGGGCCTGGGTCTGCTCGCGCTCTCGGCCGAAGCGCTCGGTGCGATGGCGACAGCGTTCGCGATGACGCTCGACCATCTGCGCACGCGGCGGCAGTTCGGTGTGCCGATCGGCAGCTTCCAGGCACTCCAGCATCGGATGGCCGATCTGGCGATCGATATCGAACAGGCGCGTTCAGCAGTCATCAATGCGGCGACGGCGCACGATGGACAGGCCGATGCGCGTGCGTCTGCGTTGTCGGCCGCGAAGGTCACGGTCGGTCAGGTCGGCACGCGGCTCGCACGCGAATCGGTGCAGTTGCACGGCGGCATCGGGATGACGTGGGAGCTGCCGCTCTCGCACTACGCGAAGCGGCTCACGATGATCGACCATCAGCTCGGCGACGAGGATCACCACCTCGCACGCTACATCGCCTTGCGTCAGGCGCGAGCCGCGCGCATGACGGACAACGCCGACTGACGCAATAACGGCCAGGGCGCGACCTTCAATGCCGGTGGCGATGGTGGATGTCGGGAAAATGCGCGTGGCGATGCGTCACCGGCTCATGACGATGGGGATGGGCGTGCGGTTCGGTCCCGTCCCAATCGAAGTCGTGCGTGTGGTGGTGATGCGCGTCGTGGCGGTGGCGATGCGTATGCTCGAGCGCTTCGTGGGTATGCTCGTGCTCGTGCCTCTCGCGCAAGTGCAGCCAGACGCCGAGCGCCATCAGTGCCGACGCGATCCAGAACGTGACCGGTGGCAGCGCGGGCCACAACGCGAGCGACAGCACGACGCCGAATAGCGGCGCGACCGAGAAATAGGCGCCCGTGCGCGCCGTACCGAGATTGCGCAGCGCGACCACGAACAACACGAGGCTTACGCCGTAGCCCGCGAAACCCGTCAGCATGGCGAGCGGAATCGTCACGGCTGCGGGCAGCCCTGCGCCGAGCCCGAGACCGATCGCGAGGTTGACGCTGCCCGCGACGAGCCCCTTCAAACACGCGATCAGCATCGCGTCGTGCGTCGAGACCTTGCGCGTGAGGTTGTTGTCGATGGCCCAGGCCGCACACGCGCAAGCGATGAGCACGGTACCGACCGCGATGCCGGTGCCGCCCGACTGCCACGACAATGCAACGCCGCCCGCGACGATCGCCACCATCCCCAGAAACACCTGCCAATCGACGTTCTCTCGAAACACGACCCAGGCGATGACGGCGGTGAATACGCCTTCGAGGTTGAGCAGCAGCGAGGCTGTCGCGGCGGGCGTCGAGGCAAGGCCGAACATCAGCAGCGCGGGCCCGGCGACACCCCCTGCGAGAATCGCACCCAGCAGCCAGGGCACTTCGCGTGCGGGAATCGTCGACAGTTCGTGCGCGTGCTGGTCGGCACGGTCGCGCAGGCGCCGAATGAAGCGGCGGGTCAGCATCGTCAGGGCGAGCCCGATACCGCTGCCCAGATAGAACAAGCCCGCGACGAGAAAGGGCGGCGTCGAGCCGAGCAGAAGTTTGGCAAGCGGCGTAGTGGCGCCGAAGAGCGCCGCAGCGAGCAGCGCGGTCAGCGCGGCGGCATGCAATCGTTGAGTCATGAGTAACGGCTATTCCCGGTCATTCGAAACGGAAGGCGGCGCCGACGAAGCGGCGCTCGCGGCATGACGGCGCAGTGCCTCACCGGTCTTCGCATCGGCCGGAAAGAATGCTTCGATCGCGAGTTCGGCAAGCGTGATGTCGACCGGCGTGCCGAATACGGTAGTGGTACTGAAGAACGACAGCTCGCCGAGATCGGTTTTAAGCCGCAGGGGCACGACGATGTCGGATGCATGGGACGCGGCGCCCTGCTCTTGCGCCGCCGCGTGCGCAGGCGCCGGATAGGCGGCGAGTTCCTCGACGAGCGCGGCGAGCACGCTGTCGCCGCTTGCCTGCGCCTGCCGCTCGACGCGTTGCAGGCAGTGCGTACGCCAAGCCGTCCAGTTCACGATCTGCGACGCGAGGCCATCGGGATGAAGCGAGAGCCGCAGCACGTTGACGGGCGCGGCCAGCAAGGCGGGGTCGGCCCGTGCGACGAGCGGCGCGAGCGCCCCGTTGGCGGCGACCATCGTCCAGTGCCGGTCGACGGCGAGTGCCGGATAAGGTTCGTGAGCGCGCAAGACAAGATCGACGGCCTCGCGCGCGGCGGCGAGCTGCGGATCGTCGAGGGGCCGCTCGCGAAAAAGCGGCGCGTAGCCTGCAGCAACGAGCAGCGCATTGCGCGCACGCAGCGGTACGTCGAGCCGTTCCGCCAGATGCATGATCATCTCGCGGCTCGGCAGGGCGCGGCCGGACTCGACGAAGCTCAAATGCCGCGTCGAAATCTCAGCCTCGGCAGCGAGCAGCATTTGACTCATGCGGCGGCGCTGACGCCATTCCCGCAGCATCTCGCCCACAGTGCGGCTCAGCGAGGCTGACGGGGTCCGAGGATGGTCGAAGGCGTAAGCGAGCGTATTCATGCCACAGATGATAACCAATCCGGGCATCGAATCCATTACCTCCGACGTCATCGACGCGCGGCACCGGTTCGCGGGACGTTCAGGCGTCGACTGCGATCGTCAGCGTTTCCTTGATCTCTTCCATGACGACGTAGCTCTTCGACTGCACGGCGCCCGGCAGCTGCAGCAGGATGTCGCCGAGCAGCTTGCGATAGTCGGCCATTTCGCCGATGCGCGCCTTGATCAGATAGTCGAAGTCACCCGAGACGAGATGACATTCGAGCACTTCGGGGATCTTGTTCACCTCGCGGCGGAACTGGTCGAACATGTTCCCGCTCTTGTTCCCGAGCGTGATCTCGACGAACACGAGCAACGCCGCCCCGAGCTGCTTCGGATCGACGCGCGCGTAATAACCCGTGATGACGCCGTCGCGCTCCATGCGCTTCACGCGCTCGATGCAGGGCGTCACCGTCAGACCGACCTGTTCCGCCAGGTCTTTCATGGCGATGCGGCCGTCCTGCTGGAGCAGCTTGAGGATCTTGTGGTCGAGCTTGTCGAGCTTACGAACCGGCTGACGTTGCGTGCGCATGGTCTATCGTCTGAAACCGTAAAAAATACAGAAACAAAAACTGCTTTTGTAGCAATAGTATAGCGCTCATAACTGGTTAAGAGCCTTTTTGGAGCAGCTATGCGAGTCATCGTTCTAGGCAGCGGCGTCGTCGGGGTGACGAGTGCCTATTATCTTGCGCGTGCGGGGCACGAGGTGACGGTCGTCGACCGCACGGCCGGTCCGGCGCTGGAAACGAGCTTTGCGAATGCCGGTCAGATTTCGCCCGGCTATGCTGCCCCGTGGGCTGCACCCGGCGTGCCGCTGAAGGCCGTCAAGTGGATGTTCCAGAAGCATGCGCCGCTCGCGATCCGTCTCGACGGAACGAAGTTTCAACTGAGCTGGATGTGGCAGATGCTGCAGAACTGCACGGCTGAGCGCTATGCCGTCAACAAGGGCCGGATGGTCCGGCTCGCCGAATACAGCCGCGACTGCCTGCAGGCGCTGCGCGCCGATACGGGCATCGCGTACGAAGGCCGCACGGGCGGTACCCTGCAGGTGTTCCGTACGCAGCAGCAGCTCGACGGTGCGCAAAAGGACATCGCGGTGCTCAAGGAAGCGAACGTCCCGTTCGAACTGCTGAGCCCTGCCGAACTGTCGCGCGCGGAGCCGGCACTTGCAGCGGTTTCGCACAAACTGACGGGCGGCCTGCGCCTGCCGGGCGACGAAACGGGCGACTGTCAGCTGTTCACGACGCGGCTCGCGCACATGGCCGAGGCGCTCGGCGTCAAGTTCCAGTACAACACCTCGATCGATGCACTCGAAGTGACGGGCGACCGGATCGCCGGTGTGCGCTGCGGCGCGCAGACGCTGCGTGCCGACGCCTACGTCGTTGCGCTCGGCGCCTACTCGACGCAGTTGGTCGCCCCGCTCGTGAAGATCCCCGTGTACCCGCTCAAGGGTTACTCGATCACGGCGCCGATCGTCAACGCGGACGCGGCGCCCGTCTCCACGGTGCTCGACGAAACGTACAAGATCGCGATTACGCGCTTCGACGATCGCATTCGTGTCGGCGGCATGGCGGAAATCGTCGGCTTCGACAAGCACCTGCGGCAGGCGCGTCGTGAAACGCTCGAAATGTGTGTCAACGATCTGTTCCCCGGTGGCGGCGATACGGCGCAGGCATCGTTCTGGACGGGCCTGCGCCCGATGACGCCGGACGGTACGCCCGTCGTCGGTCGTACGCCCGTGTCGAATCTGTTCCTGAACACGGGGCACGGTACGCTCGGCTGGACGATGTCGTGCGGTTCGGGGCAACTGCTCGCCGACCTGATCTCGGGCAAGCGCCCGGCGATCCAGTCCGACGACCTCTCCGTCCATCGCTATCTCGGCGAAGGCGGCGGTGCGCACCGTCCGGCCTACGCGTAATGCTGCAGGGCTGGGTCGCCGCCAAGTGTGCGCGGCCCAGTCTCTCCCCCTCGATCAGAACGCCGCTTCGGGCAGTGCAAATACCCCCTCGCCGCCTCTGCACGCCAGAATCGCGAGCTCCAGTGCCCCGGCTTGCGGCAGGATGTGCTCGGCATAGAAGCGCGCCGTAGCGATCTTCGCCTCGCTGAACGCCGCATCGGCGTCGGCCGCTCCCGTTACTGCCAGCATGGCACGCGCCATTTGCCATCCGCAGAGCACGATTCCCGCCAGCTTCAGATAGAGCACGCTGCCCGCGAATACGGCATTGACGTCGTCTTTCGCATGGGCAAGCACGAAATCGACGACGCCAGCCAGCGAACGCTGCCCCGCCGCCAGCCGTTCGCGCATGATGACGAACGCCGCGCTATCGTGCGACGCCAACGCATCGAGCGTTTCCCCGATCGCCGCGACAAGCGCTTTGGCAACGGCCCCGCCGTCGCGCAACGTTTTTCGGCCGACGAGATCGTTTGCCTGGATGGCCGTCGTCCCTTCGTAGATCGGCAGGATCCGCGCGTCGCGGTAATACTGAGCCGCACCGGTTTCTTCGATGAAGCCCATGCCGCCGTGCACCTGCACGCCAAGGCTCGTGACTTCGAGCGCCATTTCGGTACACCACCCCTTCACGA
>CBJMQH010000389.1:0-5302 GCA_966431825.1 uncultured Trinickia sp. | reverse complement strand
ATGCCGAATTTTTGCCAGTACGTGTAATCGGCATGGCCGGGCCGGAACGTTTCGACGATGTTGCCGTAGTCCTTGCTGCGCTGGTCGGTGTTGCGGATCAAGAGGCCGATCGGTGCGCCGGTTGTCTTGCCTTCGAACACGCCCGACAGAATCTCGACCTTGTCCTCTTCCTGGCGCTGCGTGACGTGACGCGACGTGCCGGGCTTGCGGCGGTCGAGTTCCAGCTGGATATCAGCTTCGGCAAGCGCCATCCCCGGCGGGCAGCCGTCGATCACGCAGCCGATGGCCGGGCCGTGCGACTCGCCGAAGGTCGTGACGGTGAAAAGCGTGCCGAGAGTATTGCCGGACATGAAAGTGGCCCCAGGAAAAAAAGTCGTCAATTCGGTAAACCGATATTATGCCCTGCCGCGCGTGCGGGGACCTGCGGCGCAGGCAGGCAGCGCCCGGTGCGCCGGCTGGACGCCGTGCATCGGGTGCCAGGTGTCAGGACCGACCCGTCGCTACTTTCTTGGCCCGCGCAGATCGGTCACGATCTGTTGGAGCACTTGCGGCGTGGCTTCATGAGGCGCCAGCGGTTCGGCCACCGCCAGCGTCAGGCGACTCATCACCCCTTTTCGCAGCGGCCTCGGCATCCGCGCATCGGCATGGCGCGAGAACACGCTGCCCCAGAGCCCGCGCAAAGCCATCGGCACAACCGGCACCGGCGTGCGTTCGATGATCTGCGTCACGCCATGACGGAACGGATTGATCTCGCCGTCCCGCGTGAGCTTACCCTCGGGGAAAATGCAGACGAGTTCGCCTTCGGCGAGCGCCTGCGCGCAGGCATCGTAAGCCCGGGCGAGCATCGCGGCGTCTTCGTGCGCGGGGGCGATCGGAATCGCTTTCGCATGCCGGAACAGCCAGCCGACGAACGGTGTGCGGAAGATCCGATGATCCATGACGAACCGGATCGGCCGCGGGCTTTCGGCCATCACGACGATCGCATCGACGAAGCTCACGTGATTGCAGACCAGCACGGCCGGCCCCGTTTCCGGAATGCGCTCGGGATGCACGAGCCGAATTCGGTAGAACGTGTGGACGAGAATCCACGCCACGAAACGCAGCAGGAATTCGGGGACCAGCGAATAGATGTACGCGGCGACTACGACGTTCAGCAGGGCCGTGGTCAGGAAGATGCCCGGGATCGACACACCCGCCGACGTCAGCGCGATCGCCATCAGCGCAGAGACGATCATGAAGAACGAATTGAGGATGTTGTTCGCGGCAATGATCCTCGCGCGGTGCGTCGGCTGGCTCCGCGACTGGATCAGCGCATAGAGCGGCACGCTGTAGAACCCGCCGAACATCGCGAGCAGAAACAGGTCGGCGAGGATCCGCCAGTGCCGCAGTTGGCCGACGAACTCGCCCACCCCGAGCAGCCGACCGGCGGCAGGCAGCCCTTGGCTGGCGAAATACAAATCGATCGCAAATACGCTGAGGCCGATGGAACCGAGCGGCACGAGCCCGACCTCGACGCGACGCTTCGACAGCCGCTCGCATAGCATCGACCCGATGCCGATGCCGACCGAAAACGTCGCGAGCAGAACCGTGACGACATCGGGACTCGCCGACAGTACGTCCTTCGCATAGTTGAAGAACGAGGTCAGGAACGTGGCGCCGACGAACCAGAGCCACGAAATGCCGAGCAGGCTCAGAAACACCGTGCGGTTGCCGTGCGCGAGCTTCAGATTGCGCCAGGTTTCCGAAATCGGATTCCAGTTGATCGTGAGGCCCGGCTGCGAAGCCGGCGTGCGCGGCACGAAGCCCGACGTGATCCGCCCGACGAGCGCGACCGCGAGGCTCGTCCCCGCCAGCATCAACGCGCCGTGCTCCGGAAAACTCGCGGCCTCGCCGCCGATGATCGTGCCGATCAGGATCGCCACAAACGTACCCATTTCGACGAGCCCGTTGCCGCCGACGAGCTCGTGATCGTCGAGGTGCTGCGGCAGGTAGGCGTACTTCACGGGACCGAAGAGCGTCGAATGCATCCCCATCATGAAAGTGCCGAGGTAAAGCAGCGGCGCCTGATGGAGCAGAAAACCGGCCCCCCCGACGAGCATGATCAGGATTTCGAACGTCTTCACGAGTCGCGTGAGCGTCGCCTTGTCATACTTATCCGCGATCTGCCCCGAGGTGGCCGAAAACAGGACGAATGGCACGATGAAGATCGCCGAGATCAGGAACGCGGCCGTCTTCGCGTCGACACCCGAGAACCGGGCCGTCTGGAACGTGACGAGCGACGTGAAACCGACCTTGAAGATGTTGTCGTTCAGCGCGCCGAGGAACTGCGTCCAGAAAAACGGCGCGAAGCGACGTTCGCCGAACAGTGTGAATTGGGAATGGCTTTGGCGCGGCACACGACGCGCAGGCTCGGTGGCGGACAACGGACGATCGCTCATGCAGGAAAAACGCGAAGGAAACGGCAGGTCTCGGATGGATCGGCGCGCGCGCGGCCCCGCGAGGACGCCCTGCTGTAGCCGGGGCCGCGCGATAAGCCGCCGTGCGGCACACGACGGTTGTTCTTCTAATTCACGGATTCGACGACCGGGCCACCGTGGCAGGCCCGGCCGGGGCAAAGCGGCACGGCGGCGCGAACGACAGCGTTGCTCGCCGCCGTGCGCCGCTGCACCTTCAGCGCGGGTGGTCCTGGCGCTCTTCCTCAGGCCAGTCGCGAATATAGGCCTTCAGCATACGGTTTTCGAAGCTCTGCTCTTCTACGACGGCGCGTGCGACGTCGTAGAACGAAATGACACCCATCAACGTGCGGTTTTCGAGCACGGGCAGATAGCGCACATGATGCTCGAGCATCATCCGGCGCACTTCGTTCACATCCGTTTCCGGCGTGCAAGTGAGCGGATGGTCGTCCATCACCTTGCGGATGGTCGCGGTGCCGACCGTGCCGCCATTTTTGCGCAGCGTCAGGATGATCTCGCGGAAAGTCAGCATGCCGACGAGGTCTCCGAACTCCATGACGACGAGCGAGCCGATGTCGTGCTCGGCCATCGTATTCACCGCATCGTGCAGCGGCGTATCGGGCGTAACCGTGAACAAGGTGTTGCCCTTGACCTTCAAGATGTCGCTGACTCGCATGACTGTCTCCCGGTGATGCTTGAATCGATCGGACGATCCTAGCGGAAAGCCCCCCAAAAGGAAAGCTGACGTTCGGCTCTGACGTTCGGCCATCGCGCAGCCGGCGGGAGGCCGCGCGCGCCGCGTCGGTGATAGGATGGCCTGCACTCCAACCAACGCTTGGCCAAAAGCCGGGCCGCTTTCATGTCAGCCAACCGCTTCGACACGCTGGCCGTGCACGCCGGCGCCGCCCCCGATCCCACGACCGGCGCGCGGGCCACGCCGATCTATCAGAGTACGGCTTTCGTCTTTCGCGACAGCGATCACGCCGCCGCGCTGTTCAACATGGAACGCGCAGGCCACGTCTACTCGCGCATCTCGAACCCGACCGTAGCCGTCTTCGAAGAGCGCGTCGCCGCGCTCGAAAACGGCGCCGGTGCGATCGGCGCGGCCAGCGGCCAGGCCGCGCTGCATCTGGCCATCGCCACGTTGATGGGCGCCGGTGCGCACATCGTCGCGTCGAGCGCGCTCTACGGCGGCTCCCACAACCTGCTGCACTATACGCTGCGACGCTTCGGCATCGAGACGACGTTCGTCAAACCGCGCGACCTCGATGCCTGGCGCGCCGCCATCCGGCCGAACACGCGCCTCATCTTCGGCGAAACGCTCGGCAACCCGGGGCTCGACGTGCTCGATATCGGTGCGCTTGCACAAATCGCCCGCGACGCACGCGTGCCGTTCCTCGTCGATTCGACGTTCACCACCCCTTACCTCCTCAAACCGTTCGAGCACGGCGCGGACC
Source organism: uncultured Trinickia sp. (assembly GCA_966431825.1). Taxonomy (GTDB): domain Bacteria; phylum Pseudomonadota; class Gammaproteobacteria; order Burkholderiales; family Burkholderiaceae; genus Trinickia. Next base: position 1,392 of record CBJMQH010000389.1, on the reverse strand, counting down.
TCGTCTACCATTCGGCCACGAAATTCCTCGGCGGCCACGGAACGACGGTCGGCGGCGTGCTCGTCGACGGCGGGACGTTCGACTTCGCCGCCTCCGGACACTTCCCTGAATTCACCGAACCCTATGACGGCTTTCACGGCATGGTCTTCGCCGAGGAGAGCACGGTCGCGCCGTTTCTGCTGCGCGCGCGCCGCGAAGGGTTGCGAGATTTCGGCGCCTGCCTCCATCCGCAAGCGGCCTGGCAGCTGCTACAAGGCATCGAAACGCTGCCGCTGCGCATGGAACGGCACGTGGCGAACACGCGCAAGGTCGCCGAATTTCTCGTCGCAAATCCGGCCGTCGCATCGGTCGCGTACCCCGAACTCGACACCCACCCCGACCACGCACTCGCGCAGCGCCTGTTGCCGCGCGGTGCAGGCGCGGTGCTGAGCTTCGACCTGCGCGGCGATCGTGCAGCCGGCCGGCGATTCATCGAGTCGCTCTCGCTGTTCTCGCACCTCGCCAACGTCGGCGATACCCGCTCGCTCGTGATCCACCCGGCATCGACGACGCACTTCCGGATGGATGCCGCCGCGCTCGCCGCGGCAGGTATCGGCGAGGGCACGATCCGGCTGTCGATCGGCCTCGAAGACCCCGACGACCTCATCGACGACCTGAAACAGGCATTGAAGGCCGCGGCCCGGCCGACCGGCGGCGGCAAAACCAGCGCCAGTGCGAAGGAGTCGGCATGATCGTCCAATTACAAGACAAGTCGGTCTACATTTACACGGGCGGTCGGGCGTTCGACGCCGCGCAGCCGAGCGTCGTCTTCTTGCATGGCGCCCAGCACGACCATAGCGTTTGGGCGCTACAAAGCCGCTATTTCGCACACCACGGATTCAACGTGCTCGCCGTCGACCTGCCGGGTCACAGCCGCAGCGACGGCCCCGCCCTGCCGACGATCGACGCACTGGCAGCGTGGCTTGCCGCGCTGCTCGACACGCTCGGGGTTGCTAAGGCGACGCTCGTCGGACACAGCATGGGTTCGCTGATCGCGCTCGACTTCGCGGGCCGCTATCCGGCACGCACGCGTGCCCTCGCCCTTCTCGCCACGGCCGTACCCATGCCCGTGTCCGACGCACTGCTCGAGGCAGCCCGTGAGCGGGAGGCAGAGGCGATCGCGCTCGTCAACCGCTGGTCGCATTCTTCGATTGCCGCCAAGCCTTCGTGTCCCGGCCCCGGCTTCTGGCTCCGCGGCATGAATCAGCGCTTGATGGAGCGCGTGGCGGCGCGCGGCGAACCGCTGCTCTTTCACACCGATTTCGCGGCCTGCAACGGCTATGCCGACGGCCTCGCTCGCGCCGCTGGCGTGCGCTGCCCCGTGCAACTCATACTCTGCAGCAAGGACATGAT
>CBJMQH010000388.1:0-5303 GCA_966431825.1 uncultured Trinickia sp. | reverse complement strand
ATCGAGAGCAAGATCATCCGCGACCACATCAAACAGCGCGAGGAGGCCGAAAAGCGCGGGATGGCCGTCCTCCTGATCACGCACGATCTGAATCTCGTGCGCCGCTTCGCGCAGCGCGTCGCCGTCATGGAGCATGGCCGCATCGTCGAGATCGGGGATTGCGAGCGCGTGTTCGAGGCGCCGCAACACCCGTACACGCGCAAACTCATCGAGAGCCGGCCCAGGCGCGAGGTGGAGCCTGTCATGCCGATTGCGCCGGTGCTGCTCGCGGCTCAGGGGGTTTGCGTCGACTTTTCGACGAAACTGCCGGGCTTGCGCGGGTGGTTCCGCTCCGGCCGTTTTGCCGCGGTCGTCGACGCCGATATCCGCGTGCGCCAGGGCGAGACGCTCGGGATCGTGGGCGAGTCGGGTTCCGGCAAATCGACGCTTGCGATGGCGCTGCTCGGGCTCCAGCGGACGACGCGCGGTTCGATCGAGTTTCAGGGCAGGGCGCTCGAGGGCTATCGCGGCAGCGACCGCAAGGCGCTGCGCTCGCACATGCAGGTGGTTTTCCAGGATCCGTTCAGCTCGCTGTCTCCGCGTCAGACGATCGAGCGAATCGTGGGGGAGGGGCTCGCCTTGCACCGGCCCCAATTGAATGCCGCCGCCCGGCGAGAAAAGGTCATTGCCGTCCTGCACGAAGTCGGGATCGACCGCTCGGCGCTCGCGCGTTACCCGCACGAGTTTTCGGGCGGGCAGCGTCAGCGCATCGCGATTGCGCGTGCACTGGTGTTGGAGCCGAGCCTGCTCGTGCTCGACGAGCCGACAAGTGCGCTCGACGTCTCGATTCAGCAGCAGGTGCTCGCGCTCCTGTCCGGGTTGCAACGCAAGTACAACCTCGGCTTCGTCTTCATCAGTCACGACCTCGCCGTGATCGGCGCCATGGCCCATCGTGTCGCCGTCATGAAAAACGGGGCCATTATCGAGACAGGTGATGTGGAAACAATTTTCTCGAAACCGTCCCATCCGTATACACAAAAACTCCTGGAGGCGAGCGCGCGAGCATGAGATCGAATAATCGTGTCCTGGTCCCGATTGTTTTTTTTAATTTGTTTTGACAAGCGAATGGATCGTGGCTAGTATCGTCCAAACTTTCCGCAATTCCCTGATTCTTAAGCAAAAGATACCGACCAATGCAGCACCGAAACTTTGCCCAGGTTTGCACGCGCGTCGTCGCCGGGATGTTCATTGGCGTGTTGATGACGGCAGCAGCCGGCGCGTTCGCAGATGAAGCGAACACGATGCAGCAATCCGCTTCACAGTCCGCATATCCCTCCGCTTCGCTGAATTCGGCCCAGATGGGCGCGAATGGCGTCGCATCCCCCGCTCTCCAGACCAGCGCAGACGCGACCACGAGCGGCCGCGCCAAGGCGTTTCTGTCGGGTATGGCCGGCAAGGCCGGCGATGTGGTGGTGGGCGCGCTCAACATGATCGGCGTGCGTTACCGCTGGGGTGGCGAGTCGCCGGATTCGGGGCTCGACTGCAGCGGCTTCGTGCGCTACGTCTTCCAGGACACGCTTGGGATGGCGCTGCCGCGCCGTGCCGAGGAAATGAGTCGCGTCGGCGAGAAGGTGCGTGTCAGTGACCTGAAGCCGGGTGACCTCGTCTTCTTCAATACGATGCGTCGTACGTTTTCGCACGTCGGCATCTACATCGGCGGCAACAAGTTCGTGCACTCGCCGTCGACGGGCAGCACGATCCGTGTCGACGACATGGAGGACGGCTACTGGGAGAAGCGCTTCACGGGTGCTCGCCGTCTCGAGAGCCAGTTCCCCGTCAAAGCCGACGAGTTGCGTCAGCGTGTCAGCGCAACGATCGGCGGCAACGCCGGTAACAGCGGTAACTGACGCATTGGCGATTGCCTGTGGCGGTACGTCGGCCTGACAAGGCTGCGCGTTCGCTGCGACTGAGATATTCAAGCCCGCCAGCCGGCTATGCCGGCGGCGGGCTTTGTGCTTTCGGGCGCTGATGAGGGGCGGCGCCGCCCGCTAGCGCGAATGCGCGCGAGCGGCGCGCAATGGCTCAGGCGATGGCCGACGACGAGTGGCCGGCAGCGAGCTTGCGCTGCAGCTCGGGGAAGATCCGGGCGACGGCTTCCTCGCCCGCGAGGATCGCGGCATTGCGCTGACCGAAGTCGGTGCCGCTCATGGCGGCGAGGCTCGGGCGGATGACGACATCCGCATACTTTTCGAGCTCGTACGTCTTGATCGTCTGTCCCATGATCGTAAAGGTCTGAAGCAGGACGTCGAACGAGTTTTGCGTCGTGGCGGCCTCGGGCCGCGCCGAGATATCGACGGCAATGACGAAATCGGCGCCCATCTTGCGGGCGAACGAGGCGGGCACCGGGCTCACGAGGCCGCCGTCGACATATTCGTGGCCGCCGATCGCGACCGGCTCGAAGATCGAGGGCAGGCTGCACGAAGCGCGCACGGCAATGCCCGTGTTGCCGCGTTGGAACAGGATCGGCTCGCCCGAGCGAAGGTCCGTGGCAACGACGCCGAACGGCTTAACCATCTTTTCGAGCGGGCGGTTGTTGAGGGTCGTGTTGACGTAGTTCTGGAGCGCGACACCTTGCAGGAAGCCCCGCGTGCGAAACGGCATGGCCCAGTCGCTGATCGAGGCCTGATCCATCGTCAGCGCAAGCTTGTTGATTGCGATGCCGTTCATCCCGGACGCGTAGAGGGCGCCCACCACGGAGCCTGCGCTCGTGCCGCAGACGAGGTCGATGCGCACGCCTCGGGCCTCGAGTGCCTTGATGACGCCGATGTGCGCAAAGCCGCGCGCGGCGCCGCCGCCGAGTGCGAGACCAATGCGCAGGGGCTTCGGCGGAACACTGGCTGCGGGCGGCGCTGCGCCGGTATTCTCTGTCTTCGATGGGGTCGTGGTGCAGGCGCCGAGCACGGCGGATGCGGCCGCGATCGAAAAGGCGCGGCGCGTGAGGCGGGGGCGAGCGGGCTTCAACAGGTTCTCCAACGGCGTTTCGTTTTGCCGCGGCCGGTGTGCTTTTTGACGGGAGCACCCGGCGCGGTGCGCGCACATCATACGGCAAAGTGACGACGCTGCCTGCTAAGCGCCGGCGCCCCGGGCTGAGCGGCCGCCGTCCTGGCTCGCGGGAGCGGGCGCGGCGGAGCACACCGGTTATAATTTCGGCCTTTCCCGATTCCGACGATGGCTTTAATGACGACCGTCCGTACCCGCTTTGCACCGAGCCCCACGGGCTTCATTCACCTCGGCAATATCCGTTCGGCGCTTTATCCTTGGGCGTTTGCGCGCAAGATGCAGGGCACGTTCATCCTCCGGATCGAAGATACGGACGTCGAGCGTTCCACGGCCGCTTCGGTCGACGCCATTCTCGAGGGGATGGCGTGGCTCGGCCTCGACTTCGATGAAGGCCCGTTCTATCAAATGCAGCGCATGGACCGGTACCGCGAGGTCGTCAAACAGATGCTCGACGCCGGCTTGGCCTACCCGTGCTACATGTCGACCGAAGAACTCGACGCCCTGCGCGAGCGTCAGCGCGAGGCCGGCGAAAAGCCTCGCTATGACGGTACATGGCGGCCCGAGCCGGGCAAGACCTTGCCCACGCCGCCTGCCGGCGTCGCACCCGTCATCCGCTTCAAGAACCCGCTTTCGGGCGTGGTGGCGTGGGACGACGCGGTGAAAGGGCGCGTCGAGATCTCGAACGAGGAACTCGACGATCTCGTGATCGCGCGGCCCGACGGTACGCCGACTTACAACTTCTGCGTGGTCGTCGATGACCTCGATATGAAGATCACCCATGTGATTCGCGGCGACGACCATGTGAACAACACGCCACGGCAGATCAACATCCTGCGTGCGCTCGGTGCCGAGCCGCCGGTCTACGCGCATTTGCCCACCGTGCTCAACGAGGCCGGCGAGAAGATGAGCAAGCGGCATGGGGCGCTGAGCGTCATGGGCTACCGTGACGCCGGTTATCTGCCCGAGGCGGTGCTCAACTATCTCGCCCGGCTCGGCTGGTCGCATGGCGATGCGGAGATCTTCTCGCGCGAGCAGTTCGTCGAATGGTTCGACCTCGAGCACTTGGGCAAGTCGCCGGCGCAGTACGACCACAACAAGCTCAATTGGCTCAACAACCATTACATCAAGGAAGCCGACAACAATCGCCTCGCCGAACTGGCGAAGCCGTTCTTCGCGCAGATGGGCATCGACGAGGCGGCACTCGCGGCCGGGCCCGCGGCGGGTGCGGTGATCGGGCTCATGAAGGACCGTGCATCGACTATCAAGGAGATCACCGATAACGCGGCGATGTTCTACCGTACGCCGCAACCCGAGGCCGAAGCGCTGGCACAGCATGTGACCGATGCCGTCCGCCCGGCGCTGGCCGATCTCGCTGCGGCACTGCGTGCGGCCGAGTGGACGAAGGAGGCGATTGCCGCCGCGCTGAAAGCGACGCTGGCGGCGCACAAGCTCAAGATGCCCCAGCTTGCGATGCCGGTGCGCCTCTTGGTCGTCGGCACGACGCATACGCCTTCGATCGATGCGGTGCTTGCGCTGTTCGAACGTGAGGTCGTCGTGGGCCGGATCGAGCTGGGCCTGTCAAAGTAATCCCGCGGGAGACTCGGGGTACCGTTTGCGTCCGGAGCAATGAAAAATTTTGTGCCGGATCGCAAATAGATGTTGACAGGTCTCGAATAGGTCTTCATAATTTCATTTCTGTTCTGACGGGGGTATAGCTCAGCTGGGAGAGCGCTTGCATGGCATGCAAGAGGTCAGCGGTTCGATCCCGCTTACCTCCACCATCTAACTGAATGGTTAGAACCCAGAACAAGAAATAAGCCCCGAGCGATCGGGGCTTTATTTTTTTCTGCATCAGCTTTGATGGTGCTGCATGGGCAGCAGCCGATGTTTCAGTTCTTTTGCATTAAAGACGGAATGCGCTCGATAGCCCTAAAAGGGGCTTGCTGAACGGCGGAAATGGTGCGTATAATCGCAGGCTCTGCTGGTCGATGACTTTTTGCTAGAGACTGAAGGACGCGAGCTGCAAGCCGACGGTCAAAGCAAATAAGCGGTGCGAACAGCGGTTAAGCGGGTAGGGTGAGCCGCCGAAATCGACTGCGAAAGCAGTGAAGAAATCGGGAAGAAAGGGCTTCACAAACCGCATGTAGCAAGTTAGAATGACGATCTTCGCTTTCAGTGAAATTTGATTGCTGAAGCGAGGCAGTGCGAAGAGAATTTTGTCCCCTTCGTCTAGAGGCCTAGGACATCACCCTTTCACGGTGAGT
>CBJMQH010000387.1:0-5316 GCA_966431825.1 uncultured Trinickia sp. | reverse complement strand
TTTTCGCTGGGTTGTCGCTCCTGTGGTTGCAGCGAGCAAGGGAAGGGTTTGCCGATTTCCTCTGAGCCGAGTGCAGTCGCCTTCGATAACGATGTCGCGATTCGGATCGAAGGCTTGTCCAAATGCTTTGCTGTTTATCACTCGCCGCTCGAGCGTCTCAAGCATCTGATCTCACCCGGTCGCCAGAAAGGATTCAACGAATTTTGGGCGCTGCGCGATGTCGATCTCGTCGTGCGGCGCGGTGAAACCTGCGCCATTGTCGGCCGGAACGGATCGGGCAAGTCGACGCTGCTCCAAATTCTCTGCGGAACGCTTCGTGGTACGACCGGTCGTGTCTCCGTGCGCGGACGCGTTGCTGCCTTGCTCGAACTGGGGGCCGGTTTCAACACGGATTTCACCGGGCGTGAGAACGTCTATATGAACGGTGCGGTCCTCGGCCTGACGCGCGCCGAGATCGATGCGCGCATGCCCGATATCGAGGCTTTCGCGGAAATCGGCGATTTCATCGATCAACCGGTTAAGACGTATTCGAGCGGTATGTACGTGCGACTTGCATTCTCGGTCGCGATCCATGTCGAACCGCAGATTCTTATCGTGGACGAAGCGCTGGCGGTGGGCGATTCGCGCTTCCAGGCCAAATGTATGAATCGCATCCAGGTGATGAAGGAAAGCGGTGTAACGATTCTGTTCGTCTCGCACGACGTCGGCGCCGTGCGGATGCTTTGTGAATCTGCACTCTGGCTGGATAAGGGGCAAGTGCGCATGCTTGGCGATGCGTTTCCTGTGACGGCGCAATACAACCAATTTCTGTTTGAAGCAGAAAATCCCGAGGGCGCAGCGGGCAGTGCTACGACGCAGGAGACCGTTCCAGCTGACGAGTGTGGCGGCTCGATCGATTCGGTCGCGTCGATGGCAACACGTCGACCCATCAATCACTGGGGCAGCCATATCGGCTCGATTCTCGATGCAGGCGTCTACAATGCCGCCGGCGAACGTGCGGCTAGCGTGCTTGCGGGCGAAGAGATCGAAATTCGAGTGACGGTCCGGCCGCCGGCGAACGCGCGGACGGACACATTGAGCGTGGCGTTCTCGATCAAGGATTTGCGCGGCACCGACCTTATCGTCTCGACTACGTGGGATGACAAGTCGGTCGACTTTGGTCAGGTAGGAGAGGCCGCGGAGGTACGGTTTCGCATGCGCAACCCACTCAATCAGGGCAATTACCTCTTGGTCGCTGCACTCGAGGATCGGGCGGGGGCCATGCCGCAATACTACGAGTACGTCGAAGGTGCGCATTACTTCACCTGTTTCGTGGAACAACAGCGATACGGTGCGTTTCTGCCCGAGATCGTGCAGTCCGTCGCTACGGCACCGATCCCACCGACAACGAATAGAGCATTAGCATGAGCAATCAAGAGACGGTTAACAGCAGCGGTTACTGGGATCAGCGTTTCAACAGCGATTGGGACGCGAACGGCGGCCGCGAGCAGAGCCGATTCTTTGCGCAATTGGCAGTCGAGGCGATGCCGCAGTGGCTCGTCCGGGGCGTCCAAGCGAATAAGTTGACGGTCTGCGATTGGGGCTGCGCGGAAGGCGATGGCACGGAGCTGTTGGCCGCGAGCCTTCACTGGGATGTGACGGGTATCGACTTTTCGGGAGCCGCGATCGAACGCGCCCGCGCGCGGTATACAGATGTGAAGTTCTCGCATGAGAACCTGCTCGAACGCCCCGAGCGGCCTGCGTTCGACGTGCTGTTCTCTTCGAATACGCTCGAACATTTCGCTAACCCGTGGGATGTATTCGACAAGATCGTGGACTATGCGTCGCAGTTCGTGGTGCTTCTGATTCCATATCGCGAATACGAGCGTCACGCGGAGCATGAGGTGACGTTCGAAGGGACGAACATCCCCGTGGTCCCCAAGGCAGGATGGGCACTGGTTCATCACGTTGCGGTGGATGCGAGCCGGCGCGAGCCGAACTATTGGCGCGGTGATCAGATTCTGCTCGTCTACGCACGCACATCGCGGCAATCAGTCCTTGAATTGATGTTGGCCGACATGGAGGCCGGGCGCGAGGAAATCGACAACAACCCGCTTGCTTTGGGGCAAACGCTGTCCCAGCGTCAACGGCAAGAGATCCACTCGCTGACGATGGACCTTGCGGTCGAGCGTGCGAAGGTGGAGCAGCTATCGAGCGCTAACGCGGAATTGATCGCAGCCGAGAATCGCGGCAGGGAGCGCATCCACTTCCTGCAGCACCGCGAACAGGCCCTGGCCGCAGAGATTGAAGCGATGCGCGTCTCGACGAGCTGGCGCGTGACCGCCCCATTGCGCGCCGTAAGGCGGGCGCCGGGTTGGTTGTCGCGGCGTATGCAGGACGTGCGGTTTGTGTATAAGCACGGCGGCGTTACCGAGGTGGCTGGGCGCTCGTTCCGGTATCTCTCCCGGAGGGCGAAAAATGCGGTGGACGCGGCCGGCAGCGATCGGGGTGCGCTCGCGGTACGGGCAGGCACGCTCGTGCGCGCGCCGCGGGAGCGCCGGGCATTACCCGACGTATTCGTCTTTAGCATCATCGATTGGCATTTCCGTATCCAGCGCCCGCAACACCTTGCTCGTGAATTTGCACGCGCCGGGCATCGTGTCTACTTCTTCTCGAATCACTTTGAGGACGCGAAGGACGCTGGCTTTTCGGTCGAACGCATCGATGAACAGCTCTCGCTCTATCAGGTCAAGCTGAAGGTCCGTGGCGCTCCGGCGATCTATTTCGACGCGCCGGCCGCCGATGCGGCAAAGCAAATGTTGGAAGGCATGCGGTTGTTTCACGAATGGAGCGGGACCGACCGCTCGTATTCTCTCGTTCAGCATGCCTATTGGTATCCGGTTGCTACGTCGATACAGTCGCATTGCATCACATACGACTGCATGGATCACCACGAAGGCTTCGGCAACGTCCCACAGGTGCTGATCGAACTCGAGCACAGGATGATGAGGCGAGCTGATCTGCTCGTCGCAACGTCGAGCTGGCTCGAGGAGCTCGCGCATAAATATAACGCACAGGTTGCCGTTGTCCGTAACGCAGGCCAGTACTCGGACTTTTGTGAGGCGCCTGCACAGCGATACGTCGATGAACACGGTCGCAAGATCATCGGTTACTACGGTGCGATTGCTGAGTGGTTTGACGCCGATCTCGTCGCCCAGATTGCGAAGGCGTTTCCTGACGCATTGGTGCTTCTGGTCGGTGGCGATACGGCGAACGTGGGCGCGACGTTGGCGGCGCTGCCGAACGTCAAGATGACGGGCGAAGTGCCATACAAGGAACTGCCCTACTATCTGTACGCGTTCGACGTTTGCATGTTGCCCTTCAAGGTCATTCCGTTGACGCTCGCGACCAACCCCGTCAAGGTCTATGAATATCTGGCTGCCGGTCGTTCGGTGGTCTCCATCGATTTGCCGGAAATGTCGCAGTTTGGAAATTTGGTCCGCGTATCGCAGTCGCACGAGGGCTTCATTGACGCAGTGCACGCTGCACTACGGGCCCAGCCGGAATCCGGGGAGATTATCGACCGACGCAAGGCGTTTGCGGCCGGACAGACGTGGGCGCATCGGGTTCAGACGATGCGCGAAGCTATCGAGGCGCTTCCCAAGCCAAAAGTCAGCGTCGTCGTGCTGACCTACAACAATCTTTTGCTGACAAAGGATTGTCTCGACAGTGTCGAAAAGTACAGCGACGACATCGATCTCGAGATCGTGGTCGTAGACAACGCATCGAGCGATGAGACGCCCGCGTATCTTGCCTCCTGGGCTGCGTCGCGCCCGCACGTCAAGCTGATCCTCAATCCCGATAACCGCGGTTTTGCAGCCGGGAACAATCAGGGCCTCGCTGCCGCGACGGGGGACTACCTCGTCATTCTGAACAACGATACCGTAGTAACGCGCGGGTGGGCGCGGCGCATGGTGAATCACCTCAAGAACGCGCCGGAAATCGGACTACTGGGACCGACCACGAACAATATCGGGAACGAAGCGCGCGTCGAGACGCGCTATACGACGCTTGATGAGATGCAGATCGAGGCGGAACAGATTACGGAAGCAAACCTTGGCCAGTGTTTCGAGCTTCGAACTGCCGCATTCTTTTGCGCGATGTTGCCTCGCTCGACCTACGAAACGTGCGGACCGCTCAGTGAGGAGTATGGTCTCGGTTTCTTTGAGGACGATGATTATTGCCGCTGTGTCGAGCGCGCAGGGCTCAAGGTGATGTGCGCTGAGGACGTGTTCGTGCATCATCATTTGTCTGCATCGTTCAATAAGCTCGGGGCTGAACGCAAGCGTGCGCTGTTCGAGCAAAATCGAGCGATCTACGAGGCGAAATGGGGGGCTTGGACAGCCCATGAATACCGTCCGCGACGAGTCCGCCATTAATGGTGCCAACCCGTCGGCAGCGCCCGCTCGAGGCGCCTACCGACGGCTACCGTCCCGCGGATGGCGAATGACCGTTGCCCTCGGCGCGCCCAAGATGTACCGTGCTGCGCTCCCCCGTAGTTGTTTGCGACGGGCATCCTGTGAAACGGCTAACCCGCCCGGGTGGAGAGTCTGCGGCAAACTGTGGCGCGCCATCGTGCGGCTAGTCCGACGGCCAGGGGCGCGCGACCGACTGATTTGAATAAGGTCACAGCTTCTTCGTATAGCAGTAGGTCGAGGGCATTGTGTTCGAGGAGTTCACGGTACAGGGCGGGCCCGAGTTCCGAGCGCATGGCTTCAAGTCGCTGCTGAAGTGTCAGCGTTCCCGGCTGACTCACGTTGACTGGCTCGTATGAAAAATCGAGTTTGCCGAAATGCGGTGCGAGCCATCGCCGAAAGCGGGAGAGTGACTCATCGAAGCACTCGACCAGGCCGAAAACCGGCAGTGCCTTAAGCCGCGCCCGAGCAATCTGATAGTCGTCTGGTGTGGCGCGTGCTTCAGCAATGTCGCGCATGTCCGTTGAAAACTGCAGAGCCTGAAAGTTTCGGCACACCCCGGTTGCGTCTCGGCCCACAACCCATTCGACAAAAGATTTGAAGTCTGATTGACGGGCGATGGCTGTGCTCGCGCTGGGACTGTTTGGCGATTGATTGCGTTCAAATTGGTAAACTGATCGGACGCGGGAGCTAACGTCAAGTCTGGTGTATGGGCAGCATCGTGACGGTCGATTTCAAGCGGCGAGTTTTTGCTGACCCGGTCGATCGTCTTGCACCGGTTCGCCGTCCTTGAAGGCAACGCCCTCAAGGGAATCTCTGATCAAGTCGCCGGCGTCCGAGGCTGGTTGGTAAGATGAGCGTC
>CBJMQH010000386.1:0-5330 GCA_966431825.1 uncultured Trinickia sp. | reverse complement strand
ACTGGTGTCGGCTGTGTTGCACACGCTTGCCGTGCGTTCGCGTGCGGGAGACTCGCGTGCCGCGTTGCATGAGACGGCCGAAGCGGGTGTCGCCATGATCTGTGGCGCGCAGGGCAAGCGCGCGCGAGGTGGGAAGCGGCGCTAAGGCCGCGCCCGACTATTTTCAGGCAGTCGCGGGTCAGTTCGCGTGGCTCGCCGTGTCGGATTGCGCTGTCGAGTCGTCTTTTCCGACAGCCTTGCGGATCGCATGCTTCGTTGCGTGGTAACCCGTGCGCGCGCCGTCCGCCACCGCGTGGCCCACGGCCTTGGTTGCGCTGGCCACGCCATGTCCGACCGTCTTGGTAGCACTAGCGACGCCATGCCCGACGTCGCGCGCGCCGTCGCCGATTTTCCGGCCGGCGGTCTTGATGTCTTCCTTGGCTTCATGTGCCGTTTCCTTCACGCCTGCATAGACGGTCGAGCTCAAAACGGCAGGAATCAGGGCGACAAACAGCAATCGACGGGCTTTTCGCATATTCAGGAGTCCGTTTGAAAAAATGCGGGCGTCATTCCCTGCGCAAGAAGCGCAGGACCGCATCGACAACCATCTCGCGGTGCTTCGGCCGCAGCCGCGGGTGCGACGGATCGCGCCCGAACGCGGTGCCGAACGTATGGCGGTTGCCTACGCGATGAAAACAGAGCGAACTGATCACGAGGTGCAGGTCGATCGGATCGACATCGTCGCGGAACTTGCCGGTTGCCACGCCGCGCGTCAGCAGGTCTTCGAGCGTGGCGATGACGGTCGCGTTCCGGCTGCGGATCGTTTTCAGCTGCTCCATGTACTTCGCGCCGTGGATGTTTTCGATCGTTATGAGGCGCACGAAATCGCGGTGCTTGTCGTGATAGTCGAACGTGAACTCCACGAGCCGGCGCATGCCTTCAACGGGGTCCAGCTCGCTTACATGCAAATCCTGCTCGAGCGCGCGGATGTCGCTGTACACCTTTTCCAACACCGCTTCGTACAGCCCTTCCTTGCTGCCGAAGTAGTAGTAAAGCATCCGCTTCGTCGTGTTCGTGCGCTCGGCGATAGCGTCTACGCGCGCGCCCGCGAGGCCCATCGCCGAAAATTCGGCGGTGGCCACGTCGAGGATGTTGCGCTTGGTCTGTTCGGGGTCGTACTTGCGCCGCGAGTCGGATTTGCCGGAGCGCGTTTCGGGCGGGGCCGCCGGTCTTGCCATGTGAACGAGCGTGGTTTGAGAGGATGACGCGCGCGATTCTAGCATGGCCCCCCGCCAGGCCGCGGCCCGCACGGCATGGCGGCGGGCCTTGCAGCGCCGCTTATAGCGCGATCCGCTTGATGTCGCCGACCACGAAGATGTACGACGCCGCGCCGATCAGCGCGATGATGCCGATGAATCCGAGCGCCCAGACGAACGAACCGGTCGAGGCGACGATGAAGCCGACGACGAGCGGTGTGATGATACCGGCGAGATTGGCGGCCACATTGAAGATGCCACCGGTCAGGCCCAGCATGCCTTCGGGCGCGATATCGGAGACCAGCGTCCAGCCGAGCGCGGCCATGCCCTGAGCGAAGAAGGCGACGGACAAAATCGCGACCACGGCCGTATTGCTCTGGACGAAGTTGGCCAGCACGATCGTCGATGCCAGCAAAAGGCCGGCGATGATCGGCAGCTTGCGTGCCACATTGGGGGACTTGCCCCGGCGCAGCAGCCAGTCCGACAACGTACCGCCGAACATCACACCGATCGAGGCAGCGATGAACGGCATGACCGCGAAAAAGCCGATCTTGAGCCAGCCCATGTGGCGCTCGGTTGCGAGGTAGGTCGGGAACCAGGTGAGGAAGAACACGAGCGTGGAGTTGCCGGCGAACTGGCCGAGGCAGATCCCCGTCAACTGACGGTGCTTGAGCAGCCGCCCGATGTTGCGCCAGTCGAGCTTCGCTCGCGGTTGCGTGTGTGCCTTCGCCTCGTGTTGGGCAAGCCCGCCGCCGGCTTCGATATAGGCGAGTTCGGCCGCATTCGCTGCCGGGTGTTCGTGCGGCTCGCGATAGAAGCGCCACCAGACGAACCCGAACGCCACGCCCACGCCCCCGACGACGTAGAACAGCGAGCGCCATCCGAATGCGCCCATCAGTGCGAACAGGAAGGGGCTGAAGAATGCGAGCCCGATGTATTCGCCGACCGTATAGGTCCCGGTCGCAAAGGCGCGTTCACGCTGCGGGAACCAGGTGGCCACGACACGGCTGTTGGTCGGGAAGCAGGGCGATTCGGTCACGCCGAGCCCGAGCCGGCATGCGAAGAGCCCGGCTACGCCCGTCACGAGACCCTGTGCGAGCGTGCACAAAGACCAGAGGGTCATCGACAGATAGTACGTGAGCTTGCTGCCGAACCGGTCCAGGAAGACCCCGCCGGGAATCTGCGAGGCCACGTAGCTCCACGAGAACGCGGAGAAAATGAGCCCCATCAACGCAGCATTGATGCCGAGTTCCTTGGTGAGTTGCGGCGCGGCGATGCCGAGCACGGTGCGATCGAGATAGTTGATCATCGTGCCGATCGCGAGCAAGCCGAGGATACGGTAGCGTGCGCGCGACGGGCGAGTGCCGGCGGCACCGGCTGCGGCTTGCAGCGGCGCCGCGGAAATCGGGCGTGCGGGATTCGGGTGGGCCATGCTTGTCTCCTTCCTTTATCGACCGGATTTGACGCACCGCAGCGTTTATCGCCGGTCCTGTTCACTGCAGTCAACCAGCCTCGGCCTACACGCGCCCATCCGGTTTCGTGCAACGTCTTTGGTACTACTGATCGAATGCTGCCCTGATCGGAGCCGGTCGCGCCGGCCTCCTTGCTGCCCTACTGATTCCTTACTGCTCCAGCAATGTATGAAGATGCGCGTACATGCGCTCGGCGTCGGGTTCCATTCCGGTGAAGAGGCGAAACGCGTCCACCGCCTGATAGACGGCCATGCCGCCGCCGGTCAGCGTCCGGCAGCCGATGCGCGCCGCCGCTTCGATCAGCGCGGTGCGAATCGGGAAATAGACGACGTCGGCCACCCACAGGCCCGGGTGCAACAAGTCCGCCGACAGCGGCATGCCCGGCAGCTTCGCCATGCCGGTCGGCGTAGCGTGGATGAGCCCGGTCGCCTCGCGCAGCGCCTGCGCTAGCGATCCGTTCGCTTGGACGCTCGCGTGAGGGAAGCGCCGCTGCAACTCGGTGGCCAATGCAAGGGCACGCCCTTCGTCGACATCGAACAGTGTCAGCCGTGCGGCCCCCATGACGAGCGCTGCGTGAGCCACCGCCGCCCCGGCCCCGCCGGCGCCCAGCTGTACGACACGTGTCAGCGACGCGCCGGGCAGGCCGCGCTGAAATGCCCGCGCGAAGCCGGACCAATCGGTGTTGTGCCCGATCCGCTTGCCGTCCTTGAGCAGCACGGTGTTGACGGCGCCCAATTGGCGCGCGTCCTCCGAGAGTGCGTCGAGCAGGGGAATCACCGCCTGCTTGCAGGGGTAGGTGATGTTCAGACCGTCGAAACCCATACGCTCGGCCGCCGTCAGCAGATCGGGCAGGGCGCTCGGGTCGAGACCGAGCGCATCCAGATCGATGCGCCGGTAGACATAGTTCAGGCCCTGAAGCCGGCCTTCCTGCTCGTGCATGGCCGGGCTCAGCGAGCCGCCGATACCCGTGCCGATCAGACCGACCAGCACGGAACGCGACGGTGCATTCGATGCTGCGCTCATCGGGCCGCCTTTGCTGCGAGCAGCGTTGCCATCCGTTCGAGCGCAAGGACATAGCCTTGCGTGCCGCAGCCGATGATGATCCCTTCCGCCAAAGCAGAGACGTATGAATGGTGCCGGAACGCCTCACGCTTATGCACGTTCGAAATATGAACCTCGATGACCGGTTTGGCGATGGCGCTCAGCGCGTCGGCCAGGGCAACGGAGGTATGCGTATACGCAGCCGGGTTGATAACGATGCCGGCTGCGGTCGTGCGCGCCGCGTGCAGCCAGTCGATCAGTTCGTGCTCGGCATTGGACTGCCGAAAATCGACCGAGAGCCCGAGCCGTTCGCCGGCGGCAGTGCAAAGCCGCTTCACGTCGTCCAATGTTTCCCGACCGTAGATTTCCGGTTCACGGGTACCCAGTAGGTTCAGATTCGGTCCGTTCAAGACCAGCACCGACGGGATTGTCATCTCCGCTGCTCCATGGTGTGTTTGATCGTACGTCCCCCATTAAACGCATGTTTGAAGGGAGAAGTACGGGCGGGGAACCGCCTTCGATTGGTTGCAAGTGTGCCTGCCGATTTCCTAAACGTCATTCTGGGGTTTATACGAATTTGTACCAACTGGTTAGTTCACGTAAAGTCCGATCGACTCGTTTCAGAGAAGGGCCGCAACGCTATGCCTCCGTCATTTCGTCAGTTGGATACGCCGCTCGCACGGTCGATCGCGACGGTTTCTATCAGTGGGACACTGGTTGAGAAGCTGACGGCGATCAAAGCGGCAGGGTTTCGCTGCGTCGAGATCTTCGAAAACGATCTGCTGTACTACGAAGGAACGCCGCAGGACGTGCGGCGGATTGCGGACGATCTTGGCCTGCGTATCGTGCTGTACCAGCCGTTTCGCGACTTCGAAGGCGTGAGTGCCGAGCGTTTGGCGCGCAACGCCGAGCGGATCAAGCGCAAGTTCGACGTCATGCATGCGCTCGGTACGGACCGGCTTCTCGTGTGCAGCAACGCGTTGGCCGATACGATCTGCGACGATGCGCTCGTCGTGGATCAGCTTGCCGTGCTCGCGGGTCTGGCGGAGCAGGCGGGCGTGACGGCCTGTTACGAGGCGCTGGCCTGGGGCCGGTACGTCCATTCTTACCGCCACGCCTGGCGGCTCGTGCAGGCGGTCGGTCATCGCAATCTGACGGTCGCACTCGACAGCTTTCATATTCTTTCGCGTGGCGACACGCTCGACGAGATTGCCGATATCCCTGGCGAGCGGATCGGCTTCGTGCAGATCGCGGACGCACCCCGGATGAATATGGATGTGCTCGAATGGAGCCGCCACTATCGCTGCTTCCCGGGGCAGGGAGACTTCGACCTTGCGGCCTTTACGGCGCGCGTCATCGAAAGCGGCTATCGCGGCCCGCTCTCGCTCGAAATCTTCAACGACGGGTTTCGCGGTGCGGCCCCTGCTGCGACCGCGGCCGACGGCTATCGGTCGCTGCTCCTGCTCGAGTCGCAGGCGCGGCCTGCGTTGCGCGAACCGGCGGTGGGCGCCGACCTGCCGCTTTGCGCGCCGCCGGCGGCGCCACGCCCCCTCGCCTCGCAATTTCTCGAATTTGCCTTGGA
>CBJMQH010000385.1:0-5335 GCA_966431825.1 uncultured Trinickia sp. | reverse complement strand
CCGACGCCCTCGCCGCAAGCAACGGCGGCAGCGTGACCAACAACGGCACGATCGATTGGTCGACCAGCAGCGGCTTCGTGCGTGCGCTCTACGACATGAACGGGACCTACGCGGCAGGCAGTGTTCTCGCTAACTCGGCATGGACGGCCCCGACCGGCAGCGGGTTGCTCACGCAGGTAACCGGCTATCAGCTCGTCAACTCGATCGCGGATCTCACGAAGATCGAGCAGAACCTCGCGGGCAACTACGCGCTCGGGAAAGATCTCGACAATGCCGGCGCCGCGTTCACGCCGCTCGGCGACCAGACCACGTCATTTTCCGGGCAGTTCGACGGTATGGGCCACACGATCGATCATCTTGTGATCGTACCGGTGGACCCCGACGGTCAGTCGCTGTTGCCGTCGGGATTGTTCGGCGTCATCGGCGGCACGGGGGCCGTGCGCAACCTTAACCTGACCAATGCGCGAGTGATCGACAGCAACCCCGGTTTTTCCTCGGCCTACGTCGGCATGCTTGCCGGCATCAACCAAGGACACATCGCGAACGTTTCGGTGGGCGGCAGCTTCGACTATTCGCAGTATCTGATCGCAGGCGGTCTCGTCGGGCGCAACGAAGGTGTCATAGAGCGCGCCGCTGCGAATGTCCCGATGACGGCCGACTATTCGGAGATGGGCGGCCTCGCCGGAGAAAACGCGGGGACGATTTCGCAATCGTATGCGACCGGGGCTGTCAACGGTTTCGTTCACGGCACGCCGGGCGGACTCGTCGGCGTGAACACGGGCACCATCCGCCAGTCGTTCGCGACGGGTCAAGTCACGGGGTGGTGGCAGGATAACCCGGGCGCCATCGCGGACAACAACCAAGGGACCGTCACCGCCGACAACTACTGGAACGTTCAGACGACCGGGCTGCAGAACGGAGGCGGCGCCCCCGCTGCAAACGGACTGACGACGGTACAGATGAGCAAGGCTGCAAGCTTCGCGGGCTGGGACTTCGCCAGCAACGGTGTCTGGGCAATGCCGGCCGGCGCGACGCACCCGGTCCTGCGCTGGCAGGTCGACGGCACGCAATAGCCAAGCCGGCTGCGTGCCGCCGGCGGTGGCCTCAGGCGTGCGGTTCGAGCTTGAAGACGTTGACCACCTCGTAAAGCACGCGCGCCTGTTCCTGCATCGCGCGCGCAGCCGCTGCTGCTTCCTCGACCATCGCGGCGTTTTGCTGCGTGGTCTCGTCCATGTGCACGATCGCCACGTTCACCTGCTCGATGCCGCGGCTTTGCTCTTCCGAGGCGGCCGAGATTTCGCTGATGATGTCGGTCACGCGCTGGACCGACTGCACGAGCGAGCGCATCTTGTCGCCGGCGTTTTCGACGAGCGTCTTGCCGCTTTCCACGCGCCCGACCGAATCTTCGATCAAGGTCTTGATTTCTTTCGCAGCGTCGGCGCTGCGTCGGGCGAGGTTGCGCACCTCGCCTGCTACGACAGCGAAGCCGCGGCCTTGCTCCCCTGCTCTCGCTGCTTCGACAGCCGCATTGAGTGCAAGGATGTTCGTTTGGAAGGCGATGCCCTCGATGACGGCGATGATGTCGACGACGCGTGACGAGCTTGCCGCGATGTCTTGCATGGTCGAGACGACCTGTTGCACGGCTTGACCGCCTTCGGCCGCGACGCGCGACGTATCGGCCGCCATGCTGTTCGCCTGCCGCGCGTTGTCGGCGTTCTGCTTGACCGTCGCAGTGAGCTGCTCCATGCTCGCCGCCGTTTGGCCGAGCGCCGAAGCCTGCTGCTCCGTGCGTGACGACAGATCCAGGTTCCCGGCTGCAATCTCGGTGGCGGCGTCGCTGATCGTGCGGGTGCTGCCGCGAATGCGCGAGATGGCGTCCGCGAGTTGGTGCTGCATGCGCGACATCGCGGCGAGCATGCTGCGCTCGTCGTTGGTTTCGAGCGAGACTTCTGCCGACAGATCGCCGTCGGCAATCGTGTGCGCCACTTCGGCCGCATAGGCCGGCTCGCCGCCGAGGCTGCGGCTGACGTTGCGGATGATGAGGACGAGCGCCACGGACCCCAGTCCACCGACTGCCGCGATCATGATCAGATAGATCAGGATATCGCGCATGAAGGCCGCTTGAATGTCGTTGATGTAGACGCCGGAGATCACATACCAATCCCAGGGCGCGAAACGCTTGACGAAGCTGAGCTTGGGCGCGCGGTCGGTCTTGCCTGGCAGGCGCGCCATGTAGTCGACGTAGCCCTGCCCTTGCGCCTGCGCGACTTTGACCATGTCGACAAAGAACGGTTTGCCTTCGGTGTCCTTATAGTCGCTGACATCCTTGTTGCGCAGGTCGGGCAGCGTCGGGTGCATGATGACGACGGGCTTGGCCGTCGTGACGATCAGATAGCCGAGACCCGGATAGCGCATGGCGGACAGACGCGCGAGCGCCTGGCGCTGCGCCTCGTCCTGCGTCAGGGCGTTGCTCGTGGCCATCTGCTCGTATTGCGCGACGATCCCGCTGGCCGCTTCGACGACGTTGCGGATCGCCGCCTTGCGTTCGGCAATCATCGTGTCGCGCGAGTGCAGCGCGGCGCCGCCGCCAAGGAACAACAACCCGGCCCAGGTGATAAACAATGCGAGCCGCAGTTTGGCTTTCAGGCTGAGACGATCCACTTTCCCTCCGCGTGTAATCGGTCGAGCCCCGTCCGCGGCAATGCGCCGACAGGGGACTCTCACTCGTTTACGGCGGGTCAGGCAGATTCTTCAGCCGGAGAAGCACGGATCTGCGGCTTGCGGCTTACGATGCGGCGAGGGTTGTCAGGCGTCGCGCGGACGGGCCAGGCGGGCTGCTGCCGTCGTAAAGCGTTTCGTCGCCCACTGGGCGAGCACCGCGACGACCGCCGCCTCGACGAATGCCGTAGTCGGCGCGAGGCGCGGCAGCGTCAAGGCGAGGCAGACGCAGAATGCGCCGAACGACAGGCGCCCCGCCACCATCCCGCGAAAGAGCGCCACCACGTAGGGCGCGCCGTAGGCACGCTGCGACGAAACGGCGAGTACGCAGCTGAGCAGCGGAAATACCGCGAAGAGGCCGCTCCATGCGGGGCCGAGCCGGGCCGAGGCCGTGGTCACGGCGAGCGTCAACAGCGCGCCGGCGGCCATACGTCCGATCATGTCGCGCTTGCCGACCGCCATTGCGCGCGGCGCTTCATCATTGCGGGGTAGAAAGGTCTGAGCGAATGCCACGGCACACACGGCTGCAAGCGCGCCGTAGGGCAGCGACGCGGGCAGCAGCGACAGCGCGGCAGAGGCGGCGAACCACGCGCACAGACCGGCAGCAAGCGCGATCGGCCACGATCGTTTGAGGCACGTCCAGGCATAGGCGAAGTTGAATGCCTCGGAGGCCAGGATCGCCGCGAGCGCCATCGCCGCGGCGCGGGCACCGAATGAGGGGCCGTTCTGGAGGACGATCAGGTAGAGGATCGGGCCTGCAACGACGGGCAAGGCGGCCAGCCAGCCAGCGACGGTGGGGCCCCACCAGCGGCCCGACATCGAAACGATAGACAGGAACAGCGGGACGAGCGTCAGCTTGAGCGCGAGCATCTTGGTGCCGGATCGGGTTAAAGACGAATTCTACCGGCAGGCGTGTTGGCGCGTCGCCTGTCCTCGCAAAGCCGCTGGCTTCAGGGTTAGCGCCCTTGTCCGCGCACCGCTTGAAAGCGGGCGATCTCTTCGGAGATGCGCGCCTGAAGCGCGCGGGGTTCGATCGGCGTCGCGAGGAATACGCTGTTGTTATTGTCTGACGACACGCAAAGCCGGACGCGCGTCACTTCGTCAGCGTCGTCCCATTCCGCGCGTAGCACACGCGTGGAATGGGCGGGCGCCCACTCAACTTTGCCGACAAAGTACGAGCGCGCATTGCCCCGCTCGACGCTGTCGCAGACGAGTCCGAACGTGGCAGTCAACAGGGCGTGGAGGGTATCGCGGGTCATGGCGAGGCAGGCGGCGACGGTCCGCACTGCGGCGTTGCGGTGGCAGCCGGGTGGGCTACAGGACCGCGCGGCGGGCGCGACACGTTCGAATGGGTTCGAGCGGGCTCGTGCAGATAGAGAGGGCTGCCGCGCTTGGGTGCGGCAGCCCTGCTCGCCTACGCGGTCATGCTTCGGAGTTGTCTGCGGCCTGCGGCGTTGCGGCCTCAGGGGCCGGTTCAGCGGGTGCGTCGGTCGACGGCGCGGCATCCGCTGCGGGGGCCTCGGCTGCCGGGGCGTTCGCGGCGGCCGGTTTGCCGGCGCCTTTGCGGCGCGGGCCGCCGGTTGCCTGCCGCGCCTGCTTGCGGGCGAACGTGGCGTCGCGCGTGGTGACGACGCCGGCCGGTGCACCGTTCAGATCGACGCGGGCTGCACCGTCGGTCAGGCACGCCCAATAGCGGCTGCCGCGGCACCAGGTGCTGACGGCTTCGCGGATTTCGTCCTCGCTTAGTTTGAGCGATTCGGCTTGCGCGACGAGGTCGGCCAGAATGCCGATCTTGAGCGGCACCTTCGGAGCGGGATTTTTCGGGAAGGCTGCGGGAAAGCGCTTTTGCAGCTTGCCGATCACGTGGACGACGGGGTCGACCTGCGGTGCGGGCGGCTTCGCCTGCGCGGGCGCGCCGGCATGGGGCCGCGCTGCCTTTGCGGGCCGCGGACCGCGTGCCGGTTTTTGTCCCTGTTTTTGTGCCGGCTTTTGCGTCGGTGCGCCGGACGACTGCGGCTTCGCGGCCTCGGCCTTCTCCCGCGCTTTGGCTTTCGCCTCACGCGTCAGCTGCTTCTTCAGTTCTGCCAGTTGCTCGAAACCCATGCCCTTTCCCGAAACTGCGTCTAAGAAAAACGCCAATACTAACAGCGTCTCGGCGTGGTGGTTCGTGAAATGCCACGGTAGCGTGGTACGGAGGCACCGTTCGCGCAGGTATCGGGGGATCGGCAGGCGATTCTGACCTGGGTTGAAGGCCCGGGAGGGACCTTCCAGGTCCGTGGTGCGCTTCGGGCGCTTGGACGGGCCGGCCTCGCGCTTGCGCCTCGCGGGGGCCACCGTCCGCCCCCGAAAAAGGCCCAACCGCTACGTTCTCTGCTATACTCTGCGGCTCACCGCGGAGAGATGGATGAGTGGTTTAAGTCGCACGCCTGGAAAGCGTGTATAGGTTAATCGCCTATCGGGGGTTCGAATCCCCCTCTCTCCGCCAGAACATGACAAATAACGGGCCGTACGGCCCGTTATTTGTTTCCTCCCCGGCTCTCCCCTCGCAGCGGATCTCCCTATAGCCATAGCGTTATACACATCGTGACGCCGGGATCGAGAGAAGCAAGAGTCGTTA
>CBJMQH010000384.1:0-5341 GCA_966431825.1 uncultured Trinickia sp. | reverse complement strand
GGCCTAGGAGATCGCGGCGTTCACGGCGGCGCTTCCGCCGGCCGCGCCCGCAGCGGTCGCTAGAGGCGTCCCGGAGGCTGCCGCCGGAGTGAGCGCCGCAGCACTCGCATTGGAGCGGGATTCCTCGACGCCCGCGCCAGCACCGCAGACGTCCGCAGCGCCCGCGCCCGACGTAGCGGCAACCGAAACACATCGTATGCTGCGGGTGCGCGCGGATCGGCTGGACCGGCTGCTGAATTTGTCGGCCGAGGCCCTCGTAGCGTCGCGGTGGATCGAACCGTTTGCGCAGTCGCTCTTGCGAACCAAGCGCTTCGGCCATGAAGCATTGCGCTCGCTCGAAGGCGTGCGCGACGCGCTCTCCCCCCGCCTCACGGAAGCCGAACTGGCCGCGCTGGACGACGTGCGCCGCCAGTTGGCAGACGTCGAGCGGCTGCTCACGACGCACGTCGACGAACTCGACCGGCGCAGCGCGAACGTTGCGCAACAGCTCTACGACGAAGCGGCGCAATGCCGGATGCGGCCTTTCGGCGACGCGACCGAGGCTTACCCGCGCATCGTGCGCGACTTCGCGCGCTCGCTCGGCAAGGAAGTGCGCCTCTCGATAGAAGGCGTTGCGACACCGGTTGACCGCGACATCCTCGATCTGCTCGATGCGCCGATCGGCCATTTGCTTCGCAATGCGATCGATCACGGCATCGAGCTGCCCGCCGAGCGCGTCGCGCAAGGCAAACCGCCGATCGCAACGGTCACGCTATCGGCGCGACACAATGCGGGCAAGCTCTTGATTTCGGTTGCCGATGACGGAGGTGGGGTCGACACCGAGGCAGTGAGGCTTGCCGTCGTTGCCCGACGCCAAGCCGACGAAGCAACGGCGGCGCGGATGACGGAGCATGAGCTGCTGCAATTCCTGTTGCTGCCGGGCTTTTCGCTGCGCGAGCGCGTGACCGACGTATCGGGTCGCGGCGTCGGTCTCGATGCCGTCTACGAAATCGTCAAGCGCGTACACGGCACGGTGCACATCGAGACTCAGCCGGGCCGGGGCACACGGTTCGTGCTGCAGTTGCCGCTGACGCTGTCGCTCGTGCGCAGCCTGCTCGTCGAAATTGCCGGAGAACCGTACGCCTTCTCGCTCGTCCAGGTGCGCCGCGCGACGAACGTTGCGCGCCATGCGCTCACGATGCTCGAAGGGCGCGAACATGTCATGTGGAACGCGCGTCCCGTCGGTCTCGTCGCCGCGCATCAGTTGCTCGGACTCGCAGGACCCGGGCGCGTGCCCGACCCGCTGCCGGTCGTGATCGTCGGCGACGATCAGGCGACCTACGCAGTAGCGGTCGACCGGTTCCTCGGACAAAGGACCCTGGTCGTCCAGCCGCTCGATCCACGCCTCGGCAAGGTCCGGGACATCGCCGCGGGCGCGCTGCTCGACAATGGCGAGCCCGTCCTGATCGTCGACGTCGACGATCTGCTGCGCTCGATCGACGCGCTCGTAAGCGGCGGACAGCTCACGCGGCTTCCTGACACGCCACAAGCCGCGGCGCCTCGCGCACGGCGCGCGCAGGTCCTCGTCGTCGACGATTCGCTGACGGTGCGGGAACTCGAGCGCAAGCTGCTCGAAGCGCGCGGTTACGCTGTCACGATCGCCGTCGACGGGATGGACGCCTGGAACACGCTGCGCGGCGCGCCGTTCGACCTCGTGGTGACGGACGTCGATATGCCCCGCATGGACGGCATCGAACTCGTCGCGATGATCAAGCGCGATCCGGCACTTTCTGCCGTGCCAGTGCTGATCGTCTCGTACAAAGACCGCCCGGAGGACCGGCGCCGGGGGCTCGACGCAGGCGCCGACTATTACCTCGCGAAAAGCAGCTTCCACGACACGGCGTTGATCGACGCCGTGCGCGATCTGATTGGGGACGCGCCTTTATGAACATCGGCATCGTCAACGATTCCGCGCTCGCCGTCGAATCGACCCGCCGCATTCTCGCGCTGCAACCCGCGCACCGCGTGCTGTGGGTCGCGACCGACGGCGCCCAGGCCGTCGACTTCTGCGCCGCGCACCCGCCAGACGTCGTCTTGATGGACCTGATCATGCCCGGCATCGACGGCGTCGAGGCAACGCGGCGGATCGTCGGTGCGCATCGTTGCGCGGTGCTCGTCGTGACCGACAGCGTCGGCGCCAACGCCGCGCGCGTCTGCGAAGCGATGGCAGCCGGCGCGCTCGATGCCGTCGACACCCCGACCTTTGGGGACGGAAGGCATGCTCACGCGGAAATCGCCCTGCTCACGAAGCTCGACCAGATCAGCCGCTGGCTCGACATGCCGCCCGCCGAGATGTACGAGCACCCGCGGACCCAGGCTTCGCGCGCACCCGCGCCGCTCGTTGCGATCGGTGCGTCGGCCGGCGGCCCAGGCGCGTTGGCTACGATCCTGTCCGCGCTGCCCGCCCGCTTTCCGGCTGCCGTCGTCATCGTGCAGCACGTCGACCAGGCATTCGCACAGGGCATGGCCGACTGGCTCGACCAGCAGGCCGACCTTTCCGTGCGAGTCGCGGTGGCCGGCGAGACACCGCAACGCGGCGTGGCGCTGCTTGCCGCGACGAACGATCATCTGCGCCTGTCCACACATGGGCAGCTTGAATACACGCATGAGCCGGCCGACACGCCTTACCGCCCATCCGTCGACGTCTTCTTCGAAAGCGTCGTGCGCAATTGGCCGCACAGCGCGCTCGGCGTTCTGCTCACGGGAATGGGGCGCGATGGTGCGGCGGGACTCAAATCGATGAGGGAAAAGGGGCACTACACGATCGCGCAGGATGAAGCGACGAGCGCTGTCTACGGCATGCCCAAGGCCGCCGCCCAGCTCGGCGCGGCCCGGGTGGTCCTGCCGCTTTCGCGCATCGCCGCGGAACTCGAAATGCGGGTGGCGCGATAGTTGCCGCAAATGCTTTCATGGACGGGATTTCACCGGGCAACCGACATGACCAACGACCGAATCAGCACGAACGACGAACCGCCTCGCGTCCCGGTGCAGGACGCGCAACGCGAACCGCTGGGGCAAAGCGCCGACGCGGCATTGGAGGCGGCGCGCGTCGCGCTCGACAAGCCGGCCGCAGCCGATGTTCCTGCCATGGTCCTGCTCGTCGACGACCAGGCGATCGTAGCCGAGGAGATCCGACGCGCGCTGGCGCCCGAGGACGGTATCGACTTCCACTATTGCGCGCGCTCCGAGGATGCCGTGACGGAAGCCGTCGGCACCCGGCCCACCGTCATCCTTCAAGATCTCGTGATGCCGGGCACCGATGGCCTCACGCTCGTGGGCGCCTACCGCGCCCAGTCCGCACTGCGGGACGTGCCGATCATCGTCCTCTCGACAAAAGAAGAGCCCACCATCAAAAGCGCGGCCTTTGCGGCCGGTGCGAATGATTACCTCGTCAAGCTGCCCGATCGCATCGAGCTCGTTGCCCGCGTTCGGTACCATTCGCGCTCCTACGTCAATCTGCTGCAGCGCGACGAAGCCTACCGCGCGCTGCGCCAATCGCAGCAGCAGTTGCTTGCAGCGAATCTCGAACTGCAACGCCTCACGCACTCCGACGGGCTGACGGGTCTCTCGAATCGCCGCTACCTCGACGAATACCTGAGCGCGGAATGGCGGCGCGCCGCGCGCGAGCGCACGTCGATCTCGCTATTGATGATCGACGTCGACAACTTCAAGCTCTACAACGACACGTACGGACACGTAATGGGCGACGAAGCGCTCAAGCGTATCGCGACGACCATCGAGCACTGCACGAAACGGCCGGGCGATCTCGCTGCGCGCTTCGGGGGCGAAGAGTTCGCTGTCGTGCTGCCCCATACGTCGACAGGCGGCGCACGGTTACAGGCGGAGCATATCCGGCACGAGGTCGCGGCCTTGCAGCTCGCGCATTCGGCATCCGCGGCGAGCCGGCATGTGAGCGTGAGCATCGGGGCGGCGTGCGCCTCGCCGACAGGCGCCACACAAGCGCTGACCTTGATCGAAGCGGCCGATCTCGCGCTGTATGCGGCGAAACGCGCGGGAAAGAATCGTGTGGCCGTGGCTGCCGCCGTGGAATAGCGCTGATGCCCACGCGACGCGCCGGCGCTATTCCCGGGCGGCCCGCTTCCCGGCCGCTTTCGCGCGCAGAAAGTCGATGAATACGCGCAGCTTGAGCGGCATCTGGGTACGGCTCGACGTATAGAGGCTGAAGCCGTCGAACGTCGGGCACCATGCGTCGAGCACGCGCACGAGACGCCCGTCGGCCAGTTCGCGCACGATGTAGTCTTCGATCACATGAACGAGGCCGACGCCCTCCTCGGCGGCACGCACCATCGTGCGCAGATCGTTGGTGACGAACGTACCCCGCGTCTGCAGTTCGAAAAGTCGCGAAGGCGCGTCGGGCCGGGCAAACTCCCAGCGATAGACGCCGGGGCTCGTCGAAAACCGGTAGCGCAGGCAGTCGTGCCCGACCAGATCCTCCGGGGTCGCGGGCGGCGCGTAGCGCGCGAAGTACTCGGGTGAGCCCGCCACGCAGATGCGCAACGGTCCGGACAGCGGCACGGCGACCATGTCGCGTGCCACCTGTTCGCCGAGCCGGATTCCTGCGTCGAACCCGTCGCCGACCAGATCGACGAAGCCGTCGTCGAGCGCGAGTTCCAGTTCGATCTGGGGGTAGGTTCGCGTGAACTCGGCCAGATTCGGCATCACCAGCAGTTCGCACGCGATACGCGGCAGCGTGATACGCAGCGTCCCCGACGGACGGTCGCGCGCTTCGTCGAGCGCTTCGAAAGCCGTCGACAGCATCGCCAGCGCGGGGCGGATCTGACCGAGAAACTGAGCCCCGGCCTCCGTCAGCGCGACGCGGCGCGTCGTCCGGTTCAGGAGCCGCACGTTCAGCTGGCCCTCGAGCGCACGGATCGTCTGCGACAAGGCCGAGGCGGAGACGCCGCTTTCTTCCGCCGCCCGCGTAAAGCTTCCATGACGGGCAACACTGGCGAAGGCCACGAGCGCGGGCAGTTGAGACGGGTCCATCGACGCTCCCATTGTGAAGTCAGGCTTCATGATCCTTGCAGTCGGACGCTATTTTTCCACAGACGAAAGGGGCGCACGATACGCCCATCGATTCTTTCCCCTGACGAGGAGCGTTGACATGACGATGAACCGTTACACCTTGCTCGGCCGCTCGGGCCTGCGCGTTTCGCCGATCGCGCTCGGTACGATGACGTTCGGTACGGAATGGGGCTGGGGCGCCGACGAAGTCGCGGTGCAACGGCTGTTCGACCGCTATGGCGATGAAGGCGGCAACTTCATCGATACGGCCGATCTG
>CBJMQH010000383.1:0-5361 GCA_966431825.1 uncultured Trinickia sp. | reverse complement strand
TTCACCGACGCACTGCTCGGTTGACCGTAGCCGCGCAGCGCGCTGCGTCCCCTTTTTACGCTGCGCGCTGCGTCGACTATCCAGAGCGCCCTTTTACGGCGCCTCTCCCATCACTTTCACTCCGCATCGGGCTGTCTGCCCGGCGCGGCAGCCGCAAACGCCTCGAGCGTACCGAGGTGCTCGTTGATGCGCCGGATCGTCGGGTACGGCGTGAGGTCCACGTCGAACCGCTGCGCATTGAACACCTGCGGCGCGAGGCAGATATCGGCGAGCGTCGGCGTATCGCCGAACGCGCAGCGGCCCGTGCGCGAATCGGTCGACAGCCGCGCTTCCAGCGACGCGAACCCCTGCTCGACCCAATGCCGGTACCAGGCGTTCTTCGCGTCCTCGTCCACGCCGAGCTCGTGTTTCAAATACTTGAGCACCCGCAAGTTGTCGAGGGGATGAATCTCGCAGGCAATCTGCAGCGCAATGGCGCGCACATAAGCGCGATCGGCCGGCGCCGACGGCAACAGCGGGGGAGCGGGATGCGTTTCCTCGAGATATTCCACGATCGCAAGCGATTGCTGTAGCACGGCGCCATCGTCGACGAGCGTCGGCACGAGTGCATCGGGATTGAGCGAGCGGTACGTATCGCTCAATTGCTCGCCACCCGAGCGCAGCAGATGCACGCCGACGTACTCGTAGGGCAATTGCTTCAGGTTCAGCGCGATGCGCACCCGGTAGGAAGCGGAACTACGGAAGTAGCTGTAGAGTTTCAAGGCAGGATTCCTGAATGAATCGTCGCACCGGGAGTCAGGCGACGCGCACGTTGAATTCACCTAGGCCGTCGATGCCGCCAACGATCGTATCGCCGCGCTGGACGGCACCCACACCCTCCGGCGTCCCGGTGAAGATGAGATCGCCGGGCTGCAGCGAGAAGAGCGTCGAAAGATGGGCAATCGTCTCGGCTGTCGACCAGATCATCTGCGACACGTCCGAGCGCTGCTTCGTCTCGCCGTTGACCGTGAGCCAGATCGCCCCTTGCGCGCAATGACCGACGCGCGCGACCGGATGGATCGGCCCGAGCGGTGCAGATTCGTCGAACCCCTTCGCCACATCCCAGGGCCGCCCCGTTTTCTTCGCTTCTGCCTGCAGATCGCGGCGCGTCATATCGAGCCCGAGCGCATAGCCATAAACGTGATCGAGCGCATGGTCGACCGCGATGTCGCGCCCACCGCGGCCGATCGCAGCAACGAGCTCCATTTCGAAGTGCACGTTGGCTGAGCTCGGCGGGTAATGAAACGTGGCCGTCGTGCCGGGCTCGACGAACAGAACGGCGTCGGCGGGTTTCGTGAAGAAGAACGGCGGCTCGCGATCGGGATCGTGGCCCATCTCGCGCGCGTGCGCTTCGTAGTTGCGGCCGACGCAGTAGATCCGGCGCACGGGGAAGCGCGGCGCGTCATGCGCTGCCGCGCCGCCTTCGGGCTGCGCGATCGGCACGGCAACCCTTGGCGCCGGCTCGAAAACGGACTCCATCGGTCTTTCTCCCATCGTGTTGCGGGTCAGGCGCGCACCGCGTTCGGCGGCGCGTACGCGAAAGCAACGAGTGTAGCGCTTAAGCGAAAACGATGACGCGGCTTGCCATCGCGCGCTGGATGCGGTACTGAATGAGCGTTGCGTGCTGCGCACGAGCGCGCGCCTTGGCTGCGCCGCCGGTTTCAGCGCCGACAATCCCTCCGCCTTCACAAGACTTCGCCCGATGAACGACTTCGCCGACGCCTCCCGCCAAGCCTCCGACGCACCGTTTCCCTGCGCCCGCTTCATCAAGGAGATCGGGCGCGGCCCCAACGGCGCACGCGCCCTGTCGCCCGAGGACACGCACGCGCTCTACAGCGCGATGCTCGACGGCCGCGTGTCGGATCTCGAACTGGGCGCCGTGTTGCTCGCCTACCGGCTCAAAGGCGAAACGGCGGACGAACTGGCGGCAATGCTCGCGGCCGCCCATGCCTCGTTCGCGCCGATCCGCGTCCCGGCTAGCGCGGTTCGCGCCGTATCGATTCCCAGTTACAACGGCGCGCGCAAGCAGCCCAACCTCGTGCCGTTGCTGGCGCTCCTGCTCGCACGCGAGGGCGTGCCGACCCTCGTGCATGGGGTGAGCACCGACCCGGGGCGCGTGACGAGCGCCGAGATCTTCGCTGAACTCGGTTTCGCGGCCGCCACCTCGCATGCACAGATCGAAGCGTCCCTCGCGGCCGGCCAGCCGGCCTTCGCGCCGATCGAGGTCCTTGCGCCGAAGCTCGCGCGGCTCATCGGGCTGCGCCGCGTGATGGGCGTGCGCAATTCGACCCATACCATCGTGAAGCTGCTCCAACCGTTCGAGCCGGCCGGCTTGCGGCTCGTCAATTACACGCACCCGGAGTATCGCGAGAGCCTTGCCGCCCTGCTGCTCGGCCATCCCGAAGCCGCCGTGGGCGGTGCATTGCTTGCGCGCGGCACCGAAGGCGAGGCCGTCGCCGACACGCGGCGGCAAGTGCAGGTCGATTGGCTGCATGACGGCGTCTGCGAAACCTTGATGACGCCGGAGCGGGCCGCTCCCGATGCCGCGCCAGCCGCGCTGCCCGAAGCCCGCGACGCCGCGACGACAGCCGCCTGGACGCGCGCGGTGCTCGACGGCCGCGCCAGCGTGCCGCCCACGCTCGCGCGGCAAGTCGATGCGATCGTCGGCATCGTGCGCTCGGGTGTCAAATCCCGGGACGAACGCTAGACCGGTTGACAGTCCCCGCTGCGCTGTCATACAGTGCTCGGCATGTGTTCCGTCAAGAACCCCCTCCGAATTACCTCCGGCCGCCTAGCGCGGCCGCTATCGCTACGACTAGCGTAAGCCAGGCGTAGCGCCGCGCGTCGTCCAGCGCGGTCCTCCCAAGCAGTCCGAAGCATCCTTGCTTCAACTTCAGTTTCACCCCAAACCGTAGTTCCCTTACAACCCGTAGTCGTCAGTATTCGGCCGAGTACCGCTCGGACGAATCGCGGGACCGCAGACGCCGCTTCATTCGCGTCATGGCATGAGAGGCCAGCCGCCTTCTTACGCCCGCGCCGATCCGCAGACGACCGATGAACGAGGTCCGTCATGCTCCGCAACCCAGCCGAAAAATACCGTCCGTTTCAACCCGTGCGAATCGCCGGCCGAAAATGGCCCAACCGAACGATCGAACGTGCGCCCATTTGGATGAGCACGGACCTGAGGGACGGTAACCAATCGCTGATCGAGCCGATGAGCATCGCGCAGAAGCTCGAATTCTTCGAGATGCTGGTCGCGATCGGCTTCAAGGAAATCGAAGTCGGCTTCCCCTCCGCGTCGCAGACCGACTTCGATTTCGTCCGCAAGCTCATCGATGAAGGCCGGATCCCGGACGACGTGACGATCGAAGTGCTCGTGCAGTCGCGTGAAGACCTGATCGTGCGCACGTTCGAAGCCCTCGAAGGCGCACCGCGCGCGATCGTCCACCTCTACAACGCCATCTGCCCGTCGTTCCGGCGCATCGTCTTCAACGCCTCCAAGGAAGACGTCAAGGCGCTGGCCGTCGAAGGCACGCGCATGATCAAAGAGCAGGCCGAACGCCGGCCCGCCACGCGGTGGACCTACCAGTACTCGCCCGAAACGTTCAGCATGACTGAGCTTTCCTTCGCCCGCGAAGTCTGCGACGCGGTCGCGCAGGTCTGGCGCCCGACGCGCGAGCACAAGATGATCGTCAATCTGCCCGCCACCGTCGAGGCCGCGACGCCGAACGTCTTCGCGGATCAGATCGAATGGATGGACCACAACCTCGCGTTCCGCGACAGCATCGTGCTGTCGGTCCACCCGCACAATGATCGCGGCACGGCCGTCGCCGCAGCCGAACTCGCACTGCTCGCAGGCGCCGACCGCATCGAAGGGTGCCTGTTCGGCAACGGAGAGCGCACGGGCAACGTCGACCTCGTCACGCTCGCATTGAATCTCTATACGCAGGGCATCGATCCGCAGCTCGACTTTTCGGACATCGACGCCGTTCGCCGCGTCGTCGAGCGCTGCAATGCGATCCCCGTCCACCCGCGCCATCCGTATGCGGGCGACCTCGTCTTCACGGCGTTCTCGGGCTCGCACCAGGATGCGATCCGCAAAGGGTTCGCCCAGCAGCGTGCCGACGCGCTCTGGGAAGTCCCGTACCTGCCGATCGACCCGGCCGACGTCGGACGCAGCTACGACGCGGTCATCCGAGTGAACAGTCAGTCCGGCAAAGGCGGTGCGGCCTATCTGATCGAGCGGGGTCTCGGCTTCGCGCCGCCGCGGCGCATGCAGATCGAATTCAGCCATGCCGTTCAGCAACTGGCCGATACGTCGGGGGCGGAAGTCACGGGCGAGGCGATTTGCGCCCTGTTCTCGCGCGAGTATTTCGAGGTGCGGGGCCCCGCGCAACGCGTCGATGCGACGGCCGTGCACTGGCGACACCGCGAAATTGCACGCGTCCAGATCGACGCGTCGGACGCTGCGGGTGCAACGGACATCGAGGCTCGCCTGCGGATGCTCGCGGGCAGCTTGTCGGGCGCAGCCGGCCGCACGATCGAGATCTGCGGCGTCGAATCGGCGACCACCGCCGACGCGCGGCACGTGGCCTTTGTCGATTGCCGCGTGAACGGCGAGACGCCCCGTTACGGTGCCGCAATCGGCGGCGATCCGGCGACGGCCGCGATCGACGCGCTGCTCGCCGCCGTCAACCGTTTCGATTGGAGCGAAAAGGACCAGCAACGCGCGGCGTAAAGCACGCCCGCGAAAGACAAAGCGCATCACGAATGCGCTTTGTCTGCGACGCGCCGCACGCTTTACTCGAGCGCGCAGCGCGTCGCCTGCCAGGCCACGAGCCGCCACTGACCATCTTGCTCCTGCGCATGCACCGAGGTGTAGGCGATCGGGTAGAGCAGCGCGCCGTTGTTGGCTTCCATTTCGATCAGCGCGCGCCCCGTGACGAGGCAGATCTCGCGACCGAACGACAAAACATCCTGCGACTGGATTTCGATTTGCCGATAGCGGCGATGACCGCTCAGGATGGCATCGATGAACTGCCGCTTCGTTTCGCGCTTGCCGTTGGTATGAACGAAGCTCACAACGTCCGAGACCAGTTGGTCCAGATCCTCGACGTTTGCGTCGACCATCGCGCGGAAGCGCTCGCGCTCCAATCCCCGGATCGCTTCGATCACCTTTGCAGCCATCGCTGTCAGCTCCCATGCGCCGCGCTCGCGCCGCGCGAGCCCGTCAGAAGTTGTATTGCAGATACAGCTGGCTGAAATTTATACCATGATTCGGCTCTTTGATACCGGCATTCGACTCATGCTGGAAACGGAAGC
>CBJMQH010000382.1:0-5370 GCA_966431825.1 uncultured Trinickia sp. | reverse complement strand
CGGGCAACGTGCAGGCCTTCCTCGATCAGCCGACGCAATCGATGCAGGACGCCTACCTGAACGCCGAACATGCGTTTGCGCAGTTCGGCAAGACGCAAAGCCGCGCCTCGCTCGATTCCATCGATGGCCGCCTCGCGCTGTTCGACACCGTCAGCATCGGCATTCTCGTCGCGCTGCTGGCCGGTACCGCCGCAGTCTATGCGGCACTCAAGCGCGGCGTCGTCGGTCCGCTCGAAGAAGCCGGTCGCCACTTCGAGCGCATCGCGCGAGGCAAGCTCGTCGAGCCGATCGCATCGCGCGGCACGAACGAAATCGGCCGCCTCTACGAGGGCCTCGCCAGAATGCAGGCGAGCGTCGCGCAAACGGTGAAGGCGGTGCGCGACGCATCGGATTCGATCCACCTCGGCGCCGACGAAATCGCAACCGGGAACGCGGACCTCTCGGCCCGGACCGAAAACCAAGCGGCGTCGCTTGAAGAAACGGCATCGAGTATGGAAGAACTGACCGCCACCGTGCGGCAGAATGCCGAGCACGCACGCGGGGCCAATCAGCTTGCCGAAGATGCATTGCATTCGACGACGCAGGGCACCGAAGTCGTCGATAGCGTCGTGCAAAAAATGCGCAGCATTGCGCAGAGCTCGGACCGGATCGCCGAAATCATCGGCGTCATCGACGGCATCGCGTTCCAAACGAATATTCTCGCCCTGAATGCGGCTGTCGAAGCGGCACGCGCCGGCGAACAGGGCCGCGGCTTTGCGGTGGTGGCGGGCGAGGTGCGCGGCCTCGCTCAGCGCAGCGCGCAATCGGCCAAGGAGATCAAGGCCCTCATCAGCGAATCGGTTGCCCAGATCGAAGGCGGGTCAGAGCTCGTCGAGCGTGCCGGCGACGCGATGCAGAACGTGTCGAGCTCGATCGCGCGCGTCGCGCAGATGATGGGTGAAATCAGCGCATCGTCGCACGAACAGAGCACCGGTATCGAGCAAGTCAACCAGGCCGTCGTGCAGATGGATCGGATGACGCAGCAAAATGCTGCGCTCGTCGAGCAGGCGGCGGCGGCCGCTTCGTCGCTCCACGATCAGACGCGCCAACTGAAAGAGGCGGTTTCCGTCTTCGACATCGCGGATTCGGTGCTGCGCGACAAGCGCTTCGCCGGCGCTGCCGACGCCGCATCGACACGGGCATTCGCAGACGCCTACTAAGGACTGCGAGCCATCCCTGTCCGGCTTGCTGTTTGCCGACGGGCGCTGACTCTCGTGTCGTCGTGCGAAGGGCTTGCCGGGGTCTTGCCGACCCCCGTGAGCCCTTTTGTCATTTCAGCGCGACGGCGGCGCTCAGGCCGGCAGCGACGCGTAAGCCGTTGCGAGGTGGTAGGGCGTCGTCGATGGCATATCGGCACGCGCCACTTCGCCGGCGGGCGTTTTGCATTCGTACCACCCGCTGCCATGCAGAAACCGTGTACGGAAGCGCTCGGTCTGGGCCGGCAGCAGGGCCAGATCGGCCGCCGACGCACGGGTGGCGAGTGCCCTCAGGTACTCGGTCTGCGCCCAGATTCGCTGGGTCGCGTCCTGCATCGAACCGTCTTCGTTGAGTGCTGCGTACACGCCGCCTGTCACGGGGTCCACGCCATGTCGCTGCGCGAAGTCGAAGGCGCGTTCGAGCGCGCCTTCAAGGCCGGAATCGGCGATCGTTGCGCCCGCGCGCTTCACGAGATAGAACCATTCGAACTGGTGGCCGGGTTCCAGCCGGTTGTCCGTGCTGCCGATCGGCAACTCGGCGACCGCACCGGTCGGCGCGTGCACGAAATTCGCGGCAATCGAGTTTGCGAGCTCAGCCAGCAATGTATCGAAGCCGGGCTCGCCCGTTGCTTCACGTGCTGCCAGATAGGCTTCCGCGAGATGCATCATCGGATTTTGCACCGGCGTGCCCACGACCGTCGAAAAGCCGGCGTCGAGCGCGGCGTTCAGGAGCCCCTGCCCATCCGCGAACCGGGCGGCGATCAGCGTGGACGTTTGGGTTACGACGTCGAGCGCCGCGCGTTCGCCGGTGGCCATTGCGTAGTAGGCGCAGGCAAAAACGACAAACGCGTGCGTATAGAGATCTTTCGTCGTGTCGAGCGGTGCGCCGGCTGCGTCGACGCTGAAGAACCAGCCGCCCGCCTTGTCGTCGCGGAAGTAGCGGCACAGCGCTTCGAACAGCCGGGCGGCATGGGCGGCATCGCCGGCCTGCGAAAACACGAAGAGCTGTCGTGCGCAGGCCATTGCACGGTACCGCGTGACGGGCAGCGGGGCATGCGTATCCGGCGCGACGGCCTCGTAGGGCAGTTGCATTGCGGCATTGAAACCGGGGCCGCGCCAGATCGGCAGAACCGTCTGCGCGAAGTGCGTACGGACCGCGGCGGCTTGGGCTGAAAGGGCGGCGTCGTTCGAATTGGACATGGTGCTCGATAGTGGCGCGCGTTGCGCGAAGCGCAAGGATAAACGATGCTGCCCCGTTCGGGATGGCTGCCCGCGGGGGCGCGTTTCAGGAGGTAGCGATGTTGACGAACTTCGAACTGGTATCGCGGTTGATCCTCGCGGCTGTCCTCGGCAGTGTGATCGGGTTCGAACGCGAGCGTCTTGCCTGGGCCGCCGGACTGCGCACGCACATGCTCGTCTGTGTCGGCGCCGCATTGGTCATGATCGTATCGGCCTTTGCGTTCGCCGATATTCTTGGCACACCTAACGTCGTGCTCGATCCGTCGCGGGTCGCCGCGCAGGTGGTATCGGGCATCGGTTTTCTCGGTGCCGGTGCGATCCTGCTGCGCGGGGAAGTCGTTCGCGGCCTCACGACGGCGGCCAGCCTATGGGCGGTGGCCGCTATCGGGCTCGCGGTGGGCGGCGGGCTCTATACGGCGGCCATTGCAGCCACGATCATCATTCTTGCAATCCTGGCCGGCGTGAAGCCGATCGAGCGCCGGTACATCACGTTGAGACAGCGCCGCCGCGTCGCGCTGCGCGTGATGCGCGGCACGCTGACGCTCGATTCTCTGCATGCCGTACTGGGCACGTCGAGCGCGCGCGTGAAGCAGTTCGTCGTTCAGCAAAGCGAGGAAGCACCCGAATGCGATGACGTGACGATCGGCATGGCGCGGGTGTCCAATATCGAGTTTGCCGCGATTTGCGACAAGCTTCGCGCGTTGCACGGCGTCCGCGAGTTCAGGGAAGAGACCGAGAACGGCGAGGCGAATGGTAACGGCATGGCGCAAGAGCACGCGGACATGCGCTAGTTCGGCGAAGCGGACTGCGGGGCGCTCGATAGGCGGTAGGCCGAACAAGCTGGGGTGCGGAGCCCGATCGTGAGACAATGCCGCGCTTCGTGAACCACAACGATTCGAGCGAGATTCAAAGGCGCGGTGATCCACCGCGCCCGTTCCGTACGCCATGGCAGATTCCGCAGCAACCTCCGCAGCCCGTTCCGCACGCGCGGGCAAGGGCAAGCGCCTCACGCGCGCCGCCTCCTCTCAAGCCGAAAAACAATCCGTGCGGGCGGCTTACGCCCCCGGGCGCACGGGCGCTGCGGGCAAGAACCCGCGTGACGCGCGCGCAAGCGGCGACAAGACCGAAGGGCGCGACCCGCTCGCATCGGCCGATGGCGGCGACGGATTGAACCCGCTGACCTTCGATCCCCGCCAGCAGACGCTGGCCGGTTTCGAGCTGCCGCCCGATGCGCTGGCGACGATGATGGCGCTCGTGGGCGGGGCGTCGAACGCGCGGCCCGGTTTGATGCTGGAGCCGTCGGGAACGGGGCTCGTCGCGCACGTGGGGACGTCCTCCGTGCCGAAGCCTGCCGTTCAAGCGCAGCCTTCTGTGGCCCCGGTGCCGGAAGTCGAGACGGAGAAGACCGCCGCGCCCCAGCCGAAGCAGGCGTCCGAGCCAGAGCCGACGCAGGAAGCCAAGCAGGAAGCCAAGCAGGAAGCCAAGGTTGCGAGCGCGCCAAGTCTGACGCCTGCGCCAGAGCCGTTCGCGGCTACCGCGGTCCAATCGCCCCAATTGGCCCTGCAGCCGGTTGCGCCGCGTGGGAATGAGATCGTGCGTGCACCGGCGGCCAAGGCCCAGACGCTGGCCGCTGCGACCCGCCCCCATCGCGCAGCACCGGCGTCGCCGGCCAGCGCGCAAACCGCGCAAACCGCGCAAACCGCGCAAACCGCGCAAACGATCCCCCCGCCGCCACCGCGCGAGGTTGCGCCGGCTGCTGCGGACGCACGGCAGAGGGCGCCGATGCCTGCGCCTGCCGAGCCCCCTTTACCGGCGGACGTGAAGTCGCCACCGGTGTCGATGGCTGAGTTCGCCGCGGCGATGGACGGGATCGAGCGTGCATTGGCCGACGGGCGGCGGGTGGCGGCGGCGCGTTGGCGCGGCGCCAAGCGCATGCACGGGTGGACGGTCGCCGCCGGGCTCGTGCTTGCGGGCGTCTGCGTGGCCCAAGCCGTTTTCCTCAAGCGATACGCGCGCGAAAGCGCCGAGGCACAGACGCGGGTTCAAGCGTTGATTGCCGAACAACAGGCCGCGGCCGAGGCGACGAGCGCTGCCGCGTCGGCTGTCGCCGCGAATGCGCAGACGCTCACTGGCGTGGTCGCCGCGGCATCCGAAGTGCAGGCGAATGCAGCGATGCAGGCTGCGCCGAGACACGCAAAGCTGCTCCGCCAGCGCAAGAAAGACAAGACGAAGCAGTCCGTACCGGCCGGCCCCAACGCGCACTGACTGCCCGCTTGCGTCGGCGCGTGAGTGCCGATGTACGCGAGGGCGATAGGGTCTCACGCGCGCTGCGCGGGCAGGCAAAGACCCGGGCACACCCGTTGCGGCCTCCAGCGCAGGCAACGGAGGCGGTGATGAGTGAAAAGGAAGTGCCCGGAGTGGGTCCGTACGGCGGGCCGGCGGGTGGGTGGGGTGCATTGCAGGCCGTTGCTCGCGCGTTGCGTCAACAGATGGGTGTCGCGCGCGAAGCGCGGATGCTGCTGAAGGTCAATCAGCCCGCCGGGTTCGATTGCCCGGGGTGTGCGTGGCCGGATCCGCGCAGTACCTCGTCGTTCGAATTCTGCGAAAACGGTGCGAAGGCCGTATCGTGGGAGGCGACGACGAAGCGAACGACGCCCGAATTCTTCGCGCGTCACAGCGTCGGCGAACTGTGGGGCTGGACCGATTTCGATTTGTAGAACGAAGGGCGGCTCACGCACCCGATGCGTTACTACCGCGAATCGGACCGCTACCTGCCGATCGAATGGGATGAGGCCTTCGCATTGAT
Organism: uncultured Trinickia sp.; assembly: GCA_966431825.1. GTDB lineage: Bacteria > Pseudomonadota > Gammaproteobacteria > Burkholderiales > Burkholderiaceae > Trinickia. The sequence goes on along the minus strand of CBJMQH010000382.1, from coordinate 90 downwards.
CGGCGGCGCGTTGCGCGCACTGCCGGACCCCAATGTGGCCGAGTTCTATACGTCGGGACGCGCGTCGAACGAAGCGGCTTTCCTCTATCA
>CBJMQH010000381.1:0-5429 GCA_966431825.1 uncultured Trinickia sp. | reverse complement strand
GCGGGGGCCTGACGGAGGGCAGCGGGCAGGGCACGTTGAGTGCGCATATATTTGTCGTTTTTCATGGAAATACTCCAATGCTTCAGTAGGCGTTGGTATGGCGCAGTCCCTTGAAGACCGTGGCCAGGATGATTCTCATGTCGAGCCAGAAGGACCAGTTACGCAGGTAGTACAAATCGTGGGCGACGCGTTGCTCCATTTTTTCCACGCGCTCGGTTTCACCCCGGAAACCGTTGACCTGGGCCCAACCGGTGATGCCGGGCTTGATGCGATAGCGATGGATATAGCCGGAGACGAGCTTCTGATAGAGGTTGTCGTGCTCGATGGCGTGCGGGCGGGGGCCGACGACCGACATCTCGCCGCGCAACACATTGAGGAATTGGGGCAATTCGTCGAGACTCGTGCGGCGCAGGAATGCCCCCACACGCGTGATGCGCGGATCGCCGCGCCGAGCCTGCTCGACGACGCCGGCCTTCTGTTCGTGGATCCGCATCGAGCGGAACTTGTAGATCGTGAAGACGCGCCCGTCCACGCCCTTGCGTCGTTGCTTGAACAGCACCGGGCCATGCGAGCTCAGCTTCACCGCCACGGCAATCGTCAGCATCAACGGCGCCAGCGCGAGCAGGGCTACGGCTGCGAACAAGCGGTCGAAGATCTCCTTCTTGACGAGCGCGCCGGGCGGCAGCGGCGTGGCGATCAGATTGATCGTCGGCAGGCCCAGCAGATTCGTCACGCTGCCTTCGAACAGCGAAAGCGTGCTGACGTCGGGCATGAACCGGATGTTGACGAGATCCTCGCGAAACTCGTTGACGAGCCGCATGATCGCGTTTTCTTCTGCGAGCGGCAGCGCAAGCCAGACTTCGTCGATCTCCTCTTCACGCACGAATCGCGCGAAGGCGTCGTGGTCGTCGAACGTCGGCACCCGTGCGGCAGAAAGCACGGCCGCGCTGTCCGGCTTCACGTCGAAGGCGGCCGCCACGCGAAAGCCTGCGTCGGGCGAGGCCGCAATTTTTCGAATGACCGCGTCGCAATGCGAATTGCAGCCCGCGATGGCGACGGTGTGCAGGTTCAGACCGGCATGGCGGACGCGGGCCAGCACGGCGTGCATGAGCGTGCGGCCGGCAATCATCCCGACTGCCGACACCGTGCTCCAATAGACGAACCAAAGGCGCGAAACGGTATCGATCACGTGCAGCGAAAACATCAGCGCCATCGCGCAAACCTGCACGAGCGACCACGCGAAGACGAGCTGACGCACGAGCGTCGACTTCGAGCGACCGCGCCACGACTCATAGACGCCGAAGGACGGGAATATCAAAAGCGCGAGCACGGCAGAAAACGCGACGAACGCCGGATAGAGCCGATGCTCGCCGACATTGGCGAAGCGCAGTTGCGAAGCAAGCGTTGCGCCGAGGGCGATCATCGCGACGTCGAATACCCGCGCCCACAGGTCTGGCAATCCACGCATTTTTCTCTCCCAACCATTGGCCGCTCGATGAGCGACCCTGTTCGACTGCAACTCGACTGCAATGGGTGTGCGGCGGCGCGCCTTCAAGCTCGCACCGAACTCACCCTCCAAGTAAATCGCGGCCCCGAACAACGCCATCAGGGGCCAGCGGTCACTGGCTCAACGCATGCTTGCGGTAGGTCGTGGGCGACACACCGTACCGCTTGCGAAAGAGCCGTCCGAGACGATCTCCGTTGCCCATCCCGCAGCGTCGGGCAATCTTGTCCACCGGTAGCTTCGTGCCGACGAGCATTGCGCAGATCGCCTCGAACCGCAGTTGCATCAAGTACTCGAGCGGCGTGACGCCGAACTCGCTCTTGAACCTGCGCAGATAGTTGCGCACGCTCATTGCGGCCACAGCCGCCGCATCGGACACCGAAATATCGCTGCCGAAGTTCTCGCGCATCCAGCGCGTCGATTCGTGAATCTTGTCGACGGTGGTCGAGAGGCCGGGCGCTTCGCTGCGCGGCTTGACGACCTCGCCGATCGACGGCGGCAGGCTGCTCGCGATCCGCAGCGACAGGTCTTCGCCGTGATCGGACGCGATCTGCGTCAATGCCAGTTGCGCGGCCTTTTGATTGACGGCCCAGGCGGGGATGGAGCCGGAACCGATCCAGAATACGGGCGCAGTCGGGCGCCGGGGGGCGCCGAGCGTCAAGCCGAACTCGCCGGCGCGACGCTCCTGCAACTGCGTCCCCGCGCCCGCCCCCGAGAGCCAGCGGGCAAGCTGCACGTCGAAGCCGGACGTCACACGAACGTCGTCGCTGGCCACGTAGACAGCGTGGAAGTCGCCCACGGAATAGGCGTCGAGCCGCTGCGTCATGACCGCGATCGAAGAGGAACTGGTCACGGGCCCGCCTAACTTCGACAGCAACGAGACACGGTACGCCGGCTGGCCGCTCGAGAATCGGAGCAGGGCATTGGCGAGCTGGAACACTTCGCTGATGACACCTGTAGTAAACAGACAGTGGCCATCGAAGATGACGATGCCGATATGGCGGGCATCGGCCAAAGAAGTCATTTCCCGCTTGATAAGACGTGGGGGGGTAAATACAGTCGCGCGATCCACGAACGATTCCTCCGCATGGGTGCGCAACCCGGTACGGTGTTGCGCTGCATCATAGTGAACATCATGATGCCACGTAGTTTTTAGTCTAAAAAGCTGTCCGAAACTTCCGGAAATTTGGCGCGGTTTGGCGGATTCTGTAAGTATATTTAACGGTTATTTCTTTCTGTTTTTGTTATATTTTTTTGTTACGGATAACGGCCCATTTAGAGTGCTGAGGGCCCGTAGAACAAGGGTTTGTGGCCGTTTCGGCTGGGTTCGTCGGTAAAAAATATCGACCTCAAGCCGACATAAATCGTTTTCGGAAATATCTTCCTAATCAATTCAATTGGTAATTTTATGTTTCCGGGGCGGGGTGTGAGTTTCGTAATTCCACCTAAATGCGCCAACACCTCGGGATTTTACGACTGGCCGATTTTCACGCCTCGTTGACTGGCTATGCTTCACGGCAACATGAGCCGAAACGGGAGCGGCGGGCACGCATTTGTGCTCTTCGCCGGACGGCTCTTTTTTGCTGACGAACCATAGGAGAGCACTCGGATGAGTACGTCTGTCGAAATGCGTGGACGACCGGAGCCGATCGGTGCGGTGGCGAGCGCGAACACGGCGCTTGGCTTGGCTGATCAGATCGCGTTGCGCGCAGTCGTGCTTGCCGGGGGATCTGGCACGCGGTTGTGGCCCCTCTCGCGCAAGCAGTTTCCAAAGCAGCTCGTCGATGTTCTGGGCATGGGTTCTCTGCTCCAGATGACGGTCCGCCGGCTGCAAGGCATGGCCGATGAAGATGTGCTGCTCGATGAGGCGCCGATCGTCGTCTGCGGCTCGGAGCATCGTGCGATGAGCGCGCAGCAGCTCGGGGCGCTGGGCGTGGATGCACGCTTCATTATCGAGCCCAGCGGCCGCAACACGGCGCCGGCGCTGACGCTGGCGGCCATGCATGCGCTCGAGACGAGCGGCGACGGCGTGTTGGTCGTCATGCCGGCCGATCATATGATCGTGGACGTGGCGGCCTTTCAGGGGGCGGTGCTGCGCGCAGCTCGCCACGCCCACGACGGCGCGATCGTCACGCTCGGCGTGCGCCCGACGCGGCCCGAGACGGGCTACGGATACATCGAACACGGCGAGTCGATCGACGGCGTCGCGCGTCAGATCAAGCGCTTCGTCGAAAAGCCGGCGCTCGAGTTGGCTCGCGAGTACACGTCATCGGGCAAGTACTACTGGAACAGCGGGATCTTCGTGCTGCGCGCGAGCGTTTGGCTCTCGACGCTGCAACGCCTGCAGCCCGCAACGTTCGCCGCATGTCAGGCCGCCTACGAGGCGGGCCAGCAGCAAGGGTCGGACTACAAGCCGCATGCGGGGCTGTTCGACGATGTGCCGTCGGATTCGATCGACTACGCGGTCATGGAACATCTCGTGCGCACGGGCGATGTGGCCGGTGTCGTGGTGCCGCTCGAAGCGGCTTGGTCCGACCTCGGCTCGTGGGACTCCGTCTGGGACGCACTGGAAAAAGACGAGTCGGGTAACGTCGCCTCCGGGCGTGCACTGCTCGAGGACACGAAGGGCAGCTACGTACGGGCCGAAAGCCGCCTCGTGACCTGTGTCGGCGTGTCGGATCTCGTCGTCGTCGAGACCGCCGATGCGGTCCTCGTGGTTGACCGCTCGCGCGTGCAGGACGTCAAGCGAATCGTGGGGCGCATCACCGACCAGCAGGCGCCGGAGGCCGATGCGCACCGTAAGGTGCAGCGCCCCTGGGGCTGCTACGACTCGATCGACAAGGGCGAGCGCTTCCAGGTCAAGCACATCATCGTCGAGCCGGGTGCGCAGCTCTCGTTGCAGCTGCATCACCACCGTGCGGAGCACTGGATCGTCGTGCGCGGCACGGCGATGGTGACGCGTGGCGAGGAGCGCTTCCTGCTTGGCGAGAACGAGTCGACGTACATTCCGCTCGGCACGAAGCATCGGCTCGAAAACCCGGGCAAGGTACCGCTTGAAATCATCGAGGTGCAGTCGGGTGCCTATCTCGGCGAAGACGACATCGTGCGCTTCGAAGACGTCTACGGCCGCGTCAATTGAGCGCGCTGGACCGCCATATCGCACGCTTCTCGCAAAGCATGCGATAGCCGCGCGCTTCTCGAGCGCAGACACTGGGCGAGAGCGGGCGGCTTGCGGGCCATCCGCACTTGCTCTTCGACCCTAGAGCCGACTCATGAACGTCTATGAATCCGCGCTCGCGCATGTGCGTAACTCGATCGCCACGGCGGAGGTCCTTGGACTGAAGTCGTGCGCGATCCTCGTATCGGATTTGAAGCTGCTGTTGGAGATGGTTGAAGACGCGCTGCAGGACGAGAAGTCGAACTCGCAGCCTAAGGCGCCATAACAACGTGGCTTTCCACCACAACGCTATGCATAACTGAGGATCACGCCGGTGAACGATCTGACTCTGAATACCGTTTCCGCGCCTGTACCTGGGGAACGCGCCCAGCTCTCCGGCCGCGACATGCTCGCGTTGCTGCGGGACCACATCCTCGAAGTGCTCGGTGTCGCGGCCTGCGTGGTCGCGCTGGCCGTAGCCTATGTGATGATCGCGACGCCCGAGTATCAGGCCGATGTGCTCGTGCGCATCGATCCGCCTGAACCGAACGCGCTCGGCATCAACACGCAAGGGCCGCTCGTCACGCCGCCCGCGCCGTCGCCTTCGACCGAGATGGCCGTCATGACGAGCCGCTCCGTGCTCGATCCCGTAATCCAGAAGTTCCGCTTCGACGTGAGCGTCACGCCGCATACGTTCCCGATTCTCGGGGCGATTGCGAAGCGCTTCGCGACGCCCGGCCCACCGGCGCCGGCCTGGTTCGGCCTGCG
>CBJMQH010000380.1:0-5442 GCA_966431825.1 uncultured Trinickia sp. | reverse complement strand
GTGGACTACGAGGTGAACGCCATCGACCTCTTTAACGAGTACCTGCTGATGGCCGTACAGCTTGGCACAATCGGTGTCGCGCTGTTCGTGTACATGCTGTTCGAAATCTGGCGCGGCGCGCGCCGACTCGAGCCGCGTTCGAAACACCTGCTGCTCGGCTGGCTCGCCACATTCGCGATCGGCGCGCTGGTCAACTCGCTGCTGCTCGACTTCGCCGAAGGCCACATGCTGACGCTGCTTGCGGGCTGCCTGCTCGGCTGCGGCTTTCGCGCGGGCGCCGAGCCCCATGCACCGCGCGGCACCGCTTAGCGCGATTCCGGCACGGGCCGCGCTCAGACGCGCTTGGCGGGCGAGGTCAATGCCGACGTGTCGATAACCGCGACCGAAGCCTTCTTACCCGCCGTATCGGCGGGCAGACCGAGCATCGAAGCGGCTACGCCGATCACGCGCTGCGCACTGAGCCCGGTGAGGCAAGCGCTCGCGCTCTGGACATGGCGATCGCAGCCTTCGGCGCGGCAGGGCACGCACTCCCCTTCCCCCTGCAACAGATAGACGTTCCCATGGTGGGCGGAGCCACGTAGCGCCCACGGATCAACGCCGGCCTGCCAGGGATTGGGCCACGGCCCCCAGCGCACGGGGTCCGACGGCCCGAAAAGCGCAATCGTCGGCGTGCCCGTTGCTGCCGCAACGTGCGTCGCCCCCGTATCCGGGCCAATGAAAAGTTTGGCCCGGCGAATCAGTTCGGCACTCTCGCCGAACGAAAGCTGACCCGCGAAGTTCAATACCGGCTCGCCGCTCGTCCGAGCGACGCTTTGGGCATACTCGCGCTCGCTTTCTCCCGGCCCACCCGACAGTGCGACGGCGTAGCCGTGGCCGCGCAGCCACCGGATCACCTCGGCCCAGCCGTCCACGTGCCAGCGCTTGTACGCAAACATCGGATAGGGATGCAGCACGACGAGCGGCTGTCCCGACAAAGCGGCCGGCGGCGCCACGAGGCGTGCATCGAAGCGTGCTCGACTTTCTGGATCGGTGCCGATGCCCGGCGCCACTACTACCGGCTGGGGCGTGATGCCGATCAGGTCGGCGAGCGCAAGACTGCTGTTGACCGTGTGCACCGACTCGGGGCGGTTCAGTGCGATGCCATGCAGCATGAACCGCGTGAGCCAGTTGACACGCTCGGGATCGACCAGGCCGACGCGCGTCTTACCCGCGAACCACGTGTAAAAGCGCGGTCTGTCGGAGCTGATCGCTGCGCACGCAAGGTCGTACCGGCGCCAAAGGCGGGCCGCGTCGGCGAACCGCTCACGCAGCCCGGCGCGCTGCTTCACGACGAGCACGCGACGCACATCGGGGTTGTGCTCGAGCACGCCCTCCGTGCCGCGAAACACCAGCATGTCGATCGGCGTATCGGGCCAGCGCGCCTTCAGCGAGCGGACGAACGGTGTGGTCAGCAGCACGTCGCCGATGCGGCGTGTGCAAACAACGAGAATGCTGCGCGGCGGGTGCGACGCGAGCCTTGAACCGACGGGCGTCATCGACATGTCAGTACACGATCTCCACGTCGCCCGCGAATTCGTTGCGCAAGTCGGCCAGCAATTCGTCCGATGGCCGCACACGCCAGGCGTCGCTCAAACGCATTTCTCCCTGCGCGTGGGCATTGCTGTAGGCGATCTGGACAGCCAAGCCATTCGGCACCGGTGCCGCACTGCGTTGACGGCCGGCGTCTGCGCCGCCACGCGCGGGGCCGCGTCCCGCAGTCGGCCCGGCAGGCTGCGCGGCCGCGGCAGCATCCGCAGCGGCGCAATGCGCTTCGAGCACGCGACGCAGCGCGATGGCATCCGCATTCCCATTCATCCGCACCTTCACCGCCTGCGCATACCGGCTCCTTGCACGCGCGAGGTCCATCACCGTATCGACGGTGAAGCGGATACCGCCCGTGAACGCGTCATTGCGCGCCTGCCCCTGCACGACGAGCAGCTCGTCTTCCTTGAACAAGGCCTTGTTGGCCTCGAACTGCTCGTTGAAAACCGTAACCTCGCACTGGCCCGTGCCGTCGTCGAGCAGCGCGATCAGCATCTTTCCACGCTGGGTCATCTGCGTACGCAGCGACGCGATCACGCCGGCAACGAGCTTGTCGCGCCCTTCCTTCAGCTCGCCGATCTTCTGCCGCACAAACCGGCGTACCTCGCTCTTGTAGGCATCGAACAGATGGCCCGACAGGTAGAAGCCGAGCGCCGTTTTCTCTTCCTGAAGCTTCTTTTTCTCCTGCCATGCCGGCTCGTCGACAAGCTCGTGCCCGCGCGACGGTGCATCGCCCATGTCGAACAAGCCCGCCTGCATCGCATTCGCACTCGCCTGGTCGGCCGCTTCCATCGCGAGCGGGACCGACGCAATGAGCTGCGCCCGGTTCGGGTGCAGGCAATCGAATGCACCCGCGCGTATCAACGCCTCGATCGTGCGCCGATTGACGATGCGCCGATCGATCCGCGCGCAGAAATCGAACAGGTCCAGAAACGGCCCCTCTTCGCGCGCACGCAGAATTTCCTCGATCGCGTTCTGCCCGCTGCCCTTCACCGCGCCAAGACCATAACGGATCGTGCGCGAGCGCTTGCCGTCCTCCTGCGCCACCGGCTCGAACCGGTACGCCGAGCAGTTCACGTCGGGCGGCAGCACCGCCATCCCGTTCGTCTTGCAGTCCTCGTAGAGGATCTTCACCTTGTCGGTGTCGTCCATGGCCAAGCTCATGTTGGCCGCCATGAATTCAGCCGGATGGTGCGCTTTGAGCCAGGCCGTGTAATACGCCAGCAGCGCGTAGGCCGCCGCGTGCGACTTGTTGAAGCCGTAGCCCGCGAACTTCTCCATCAAGTCGAAAATCTCGTCGGCCTTCTCGGCCGTCAGCCCGTTCTTCGCCGCACCCTCGCGGAACAGCTCGCGGTGCTTGGCCATCTCCTCGGGCTTCTTCTTACCCATCGCGCGGCGCAGCAAGTCCGCGCCGCCGAGCGAGTAGCCGCCGATGATCTGCGCCATCTGCATCACCTGCTCCTGATAGACCATGATGCCGTAGGTCTCTTTCAGAACAGGCTCGACGCGCGGGTCCGGATATTCCACCGTCTCGCGTCCGTGCTTGCGCGCGCAAAAGCTTGGAATCAGGTCCATCGGACCCGGACGATAGAGCGCCACGAGCGCGATGATGTCCTCGAAGCGATCGGGCTGCGCGTCCTTCAGCATGCCTTGCATGCCGCGGCTTTCCAGCTGGAACACCGCAACCGTATTGGCCTTTTTCAGAATCGAAAACGACGCTTGATCGTCGAGCGGGACTTGTGCGAGCGACCAATCCGCTTTGGCCGGGTCGAGCCGGCGGATGTAGCGTTCGGCCCAATCGAGAATCGTGAGTGTGGTCAGCCCGAGAAAGTCGAACTTCACGAGGCCGACCGCTTCGACATCGTCCTTGTCGTACTGGCTCACGACGCCGCCGTCGTCGCCTTGCGTATAGAGCGGGCAGAAGTCGGTCAGCTTGCCGGGGGCGATCAGCACGCCACCCGCATGCATCCCCACGTTGCGCGTGAGCCCCTCGACACGCTGCGCGAGATCGAGCAATTGCCGAACCTCGTCCTCGTTGTCGTAGCGCTCCTGCAAGAGCGGCTCTTCCTTCATCGCATCGGCGATCGTGACGTGCTTGCCCGGCTTGAACGGAATCAACTTCGCCACACCGTCGGTGAACGTGTAGCCGAGATCGAGCACACGGCCGATATCGCGCACGGCCGCCTTCGCCGCCATCGTGCCGAACGTCGCGATCTGCGACACGGCATCCGCGCCGTATTTCTCCTTCACGTACTGAATCACGCGGTCGCGGCCGTGCTGGCAGAAGTCGATGTCGAAGTCAGGCATCGACACGCGTTCCGGATTCAGGAACCGCTCGAACAGCAGGTTGTAGCGCAGCGGATCGAGGTCGGTGATGCCGAGCGCGTAGGCTACGAGCGAGCCGGCGCCCGAGCCGCGCCCCGGCCCCACGGGCACGCCGTTGTTCTTCGCCCAGTTGATGAAGTCCGCCACGATCAGGAAGTAGCCGGGAAAGCCCATCTTGATGATCGTGCCGCACTCGAAATCGAGCCGCGCATAGTAATGCTCGCGCTGCGCTTCACGCTCGGCGGTATCGGGGAACAACTCGACGAGCCGTTTCTCGAGCCCTTCCTTCGACAGCTGGACGAGGTAGTCGTCTAGAGACATGCCGTCGGGCGTCGGAAAGAGCGGCAGCTTCGGCTTGCCCAGTTCGAGCGTCAGATTGCAGCGCTTCGCGATCTCAACGGTATTCGCCAACGCAGACGGAATATCGGCGAAGCGCGCCGCCATCTCGTCCTGCGTGCAGAAATGCTGTTCTGTCGTGAAGCGTTTGACGCGGCGCGGGTTCGCGAGCAAATCGCCTTCGGAAATACAGACTCGCGCCTCGTGCGCCGTGAAATCGTCGGCCGTCATGAACTGAACGGGGTGCGTCGCCACGACCGGCAACTGCAGCTCGCCCGCCAGCGCAACGGCTTGCTGAACGTATTGCTCGGCACCGGGCTGTCCGCACCGTTGCAGTTCGATATAAAACGCGTTCGGAAAACGCGACGCCCAACGCTGCGCGCAACGCTTCGCTGCTTCCGTATTACCCGCTGCCAGCGCCAGCCCGACATCGCCTTGCTGCGCCCCCGACAGCGCGAGCAGGCCCTCGGCCAGCGGACCGTCGAGCCACGCTGGGTCGAGCTCGGCCCGGCCGCGGTATTGGTTCGTCAACCAAGCCTTCGTCAACAGCTCGCATAGATTCAGATAGCCGCGCCGGTCGCGCACGAGCAGCAGCAAGCGCGAAGGCTTGTCGCGATCGTCGGCATTCGCGATCCAGACGTCGCAGCCGGCAATCGGCTTGACACCCTTGCCGCGGGCTTCCTTGTAAAAACGAACGAGACCGAAGGCATTGGCGAGGTCGGTCAATGCAAGCGCGCCCTGACCGTCCGCAGCGGCCGCTTTGACGATGTCGTCAAGGCGCACGATGCCGTCGGCGATCGAGAATTCGGAGTGGACGCGGAGATGGACGAAGCGGGGATCTGACATGGCCGGTATTGTACATCCGCCCTCCCCGGTTTTCTGAGCGACGCATACGCTGCGCGAGCCACGCCAGGCGTCGCGATAGGGCGAGCGCGCCGTTTGCGGGATAATACGTGTTTTGCGCCGCCGACCGTCGCATCGGCGCCTTCGCGTCGAAACGCGCCCTATTTCAGTAACCGGGCGCTGCGCGCGGCCACGGCCTTTTCGCGCCGCATGCCGCTTGCCGCCTGGGCGGCGCACCGTTATTTCGCTTGAGCCAACATGAGTATCGTCAATCTCGCCGCCTACAAGTTCGTCACGACCGAAGCAAACGAGGCGTGGCGTCACAACCTTGCCGAGCGCTGCGCCGCGCTGAGGCTG
>CBJMQH010000379.1:0-5474 GCA_966431825.1 uncultured Trinickia sp. | reverse complement strand
GGCCGACGAAATGAATATGTTTGACGATGTTTTTCATTGCTTTCCTTCTTCGCGCGCAAGCGCTACGGCCGCGCAGACTTGCGCGACACGGTCGGTGGCATCGGGTTTCGCGAGCGCGCGCGCACGTTCCGCCATCTCGGCGAGCGTTTCGCGCGTTTGCTGCGAGAGCCAGTCCGCGAGGTTCTCCGCCGTCAAATCCCGCTGCTGAACGACGACGGCCGCGTCCTGATCCGCGAGGAACGCAGCGTTCGTCGATTGATGATCGTCCACCGCGTACGGAAACGGAACGAACAGCGCGGCAACGCCGACTGCCGCCACCTCGGCCACGGTCATGGCACCGGAGCGGCAGATGACGAGGTCGGCGTCGGCGTAGGCCGCTGCCATATCGTCGATGAACGGCACGAGTTCGGCTTCGTCGCCCGGCGTAAAGCCCGCGGCCGCATAGTTCGCGCGCAGCGTCTCGATGTGTTTCGCGCCCGCCTGATGCACGACGCGCGGGCGCAAGCCCGGCGCAAGCAACGCGAGCGCGCGCGGCACCACTTCGTTCAGTGCGGCCGCACCGAGGCTCCCACCCAGGACGAGCAGTTTCAACGGACCATTGCGCGCGCCATAGCGCTCGGCTGGAACCGCCGTATGCGTGAGATCGTCACGCAGCGGATTACCGGTCCATTCGGCGTTCGGCAGCGCATCGGGAAATGCCGCCAACGCGCGGCGCGCAAGCTTCGCCAGCACCTTGTTGGCGAGGCCGGCGACTGAATTCTGTTCGTGCAGGACGAGCGGACGTCCGGTCAGCGCTGCGACGACGCCGGCAGGGAACGTGATGTAGCCGCCCATGCCCAGCACGACGTCGGGCTTCACGCGGCGCAGCGCCCTGGCGCTCTCGATGAACGCGCGCAGCAGATTGATCGGGAGCAGGAGCTTCGTCTTGAGCCCCTTGCCGCGCAATCCGCCGAAACGCACGTACTCCATCGGGATGCCGTGCTTCGGTACGAGCGTCGCTTCCATGCGGTCGGGGCTGCCGAGCCAAATGACGCGCCAGCCCCATGCGCGCATGCGATGCGCGACCGCGAGGCCGGGGAACACGTGTCCGCCGGTACCGCCGGCAATGACCATCAACGTGCGCTGACGCGGGGGACTGCTCATACCTTCCCCCCACGCATCAGCACACGGTTCTCATAATCGACGCGCATCAGCACCGCGAGCGCGACACAATTGAGCACGATGCCCGAGCCGCCATAGCTCACGAGCGGCAACGTCAGGCCCTTTGTCGGCAGCAGGCCGAGGTTCACGCCCATGTTGATGAACGTCTGAGCGCCGAACCACAATCCGACGCCTTTGGCCATCAGACCGGCGAACGTGCGATCGAGCGCGAGCGCCTGGCGCCCGATCTCGAACGAGCGGCGCACGATCCAGTAGAACAGCAGAATCACCACGAGCACACCGACGAAACCGAACTCCTCGCCGATCACGGCCAGGATGAAGTCCGTGTGCGCTTCAGGCAGATAGTTGAGCTTTTCGACGCTGCCGCCGAGCCCGACGCCGAACCACTCCCCGCGCCCGAAGGCGATCAGCGAGTGCGTCAGCTGGTAGGCCTTGCCCTGTGCATAACGGTCGTCCCACGGATCGAGGTAGGCGAAGATCCGCTCGCGCCGCCACGGCGAAGCCCAGACGAGCAGCGTGAACGTACCGACCGCCGTCGCCACGAGCCCGCCGAACAGCTTGCCGTTCACACCACCGAGAAACAGGACGCCCATCGCGATCGCCGCGATCACCATGAACGCGCCCATGTCGGGCTCGAGCAGCAGGAGCATGCCGACGACGCCGACCGCGAACGCCATCGGCAGAAAGCCCTTCGCGAAGCTGTGCATGTACTCCTGCTTGCGCACGGTGTAGTTCGCCGCATAAATCGTCACCGCGAGCTTCATGATTTCCGACGGCTGCATGTTCATGAGACCGAGCGGAATCCAGCGCCGGGCGCCGTTCACGCCCTTCCCGATATGCGGGATCAGCACGATCACGAGCGCGACGAGCGCGAGCAGGAAGAATTTCGGCGCGTACTTGTCCCACACCGAAACGGGAATGCGGACTGTCACGAGCGCAGCGACGCCGGCCACCACGAGCGAGGCCACGTGGCGCAGCAGAAAGGCGTACGAGTGATACGCGGCGTACTTCGGCGAGTCGGGCATCGCGATCGATGCCGAGTAGACCATCACCACGCCGAGACCGAGCAGCGCGATGACGACCCAGAGCAGCGCGTGATCATAGTCGAGCATGCGCGAACGGACCGGGCGCATGCCGCTCACCACGCTGGCGAGCCCACCCATGCCGCCGGATGCACGCGCGTCCGCGGCACCGCCGCCGGCCGAACGCGCGGCGTCCGCCGCCCTGCGCGGCGAGGCCTGACTACCGCCGAACCGTTGTGTCCAGCTCATAGCATCGTCCCCCGTTCGGCCGCCATCTCTTCGACCGTGCCGCGGAACACCTCGGCGCGATGCGCATAGTTGCGGAACATGTCGAGGCTCGCGCACGCGGGCGAGAGCAGCACGGCGTCACCGGGCTCTGCCAGCGCGGCGGCCGCGCGTGTCGCCGCCTCGAGCGTCGGATGCTCGGCAAGCGGCACGCCCGTTTCGGCGAGCGCAGCGCGGAGGTGCGGCGCGTCGCGGCCGATCAGCATCACGGCGCGGCACCACCGTGCGACGGGACGCGCGAGCGGGTCGAAGTCCTGCCCCTTGCCGTCGCCGCCCGCAATGAGGACGACGCGCTGCGCGAGACCGTCGAGTGCCGCGACCGTGGCGCCGACATTCGTGCCCTTGCTGTCGTCGACATAATCGACGCCTTCGAGCGAGCCGATCAGTTCGACGCGGTGCGGCTCGCCGCGATACTCACGCAAGCCGTGCAGCAGCGGCGCGCCCGGCAGTTCGATGGCGCGCGCCAACGCAAAGGCGGCGAGTGCATTCGCCGCGTTGTGCAAGCCGCGAATGCGCAGCGCATCGGCCGGCATCAGCCGCTTGAGCGTCAGATCGACGGGCGCAGGCGGCTCGTTCTTGCGCCGACGTGTCGATACCGGTTCGTCACCGGGCTCGCGGTCTTCCGCGCGCACCAGCCAATTGATGCCGTTTTCGCGCAGCAGCCCGTAGTCGCCCAGGCGCACAGGCTCGTTCAGACCGAACGTGATGAGACGCGCCTCATCGGCTTGAGGAGGCGCGAGCGACATTGCACGCGGGTCGTCGCGGTTGAGTACACAAATCGTGGACGGGCCGAAGATGCGGCCCTTTGCGGCCGTGTAGGCGTCGAGACCGCCGTGCCAATCGAGGTGATCTTGCGTGATGTTGAGCACAGCCGCCGCATCGGGTGCGAACGTATGCGACGTTTCGAGTTGGAAGCTTGAAAGCTCCAGCACCCAGATGTCAGGCAACGTGGCCTGATCGATGGCCTCCATCAGCTTGTCGAGCATCGACGGGCTGATGTTGCCGGCCACGGCCACCTTTTTGCCGGCGCGCTCGCAGAGCAGCCCGGTCAGGCTCGTCGTCGTCGTTTTGCCGTTCGTGCCCGTAATCGCGATCACTTTCGGCACGTAGCCGCTCGTGCCGAGATGGCGCAGTGCCTGCGCAAAGAACTCGACTTCGCCCCAGACTGGAATGCCGCGCTCGCCCGCTGCGGCGATCAGCGGCATCAGATCCTGCGCGAGCGGCGAGAGGCCCGGGCTCAGCGCGACGAGCTCGATACCGTCGTCGATGAGAGCCGGCGAGAATGCGCCGCCCACGAACTGCGCGTCGGCATGCTGCGACGTCAAGGTGTGCAAGTTCGGCGGTGCCTCGCGCGTATCGGCGACGCGCACGCGGCACCCGTGGCGCATGCACCAGCGCGCCATCGCGAGACCCGATTCACCGAGCCCCAACACGAGCACCATCGGCCGTTGCCGATCTCCAAACTTCTCGCCGAACATGGCTTGCTTTTTTCCTTTGCGTAATAAGCGTTCTTAAAACGTAATCGGGGGTCCGCAGCGAGTCAGCGCAGCTTCAACGTGGACAACCCGAACAGGCACAGCATCAGCGTGATGATCCAGAAGCGCACGACCACTTGCGTCTCCTTCCAGCCCGAGAGCTCGAAGTGGTGATGCAGCGGCGCCATCTTGAAAATACGCCGCCCTTCGCCATAGCGCCGCTTCGTGTACTTGAACCACATGACCTGCAGCATGACCGACAGCGTCTCGGCGACGAAGATGCCGCCCATGATGAACAGCACGATCTCTTGACGCACGATCACGGCAACCGTACCGAGCGCGCCGCCCAGCGCCAGCGCGCCCACGTCGCCCATGAAGACCTGGGCGGGGTGCGTGTTGTACCAGAGGAAGGCAAGGCCCGCGCCGCCCATCGCCGAGCAGAAAATGAGGAGCTCGCCTGCGCCTGGAATGTGCGGGAACAGCAGGTACTTCGAATAGACGGAGCTGCCCATCACGTAGGCGAACACGCCGAGCGATGCACCCACGAGCACGACGGGCATGATCACGAGCCCGTCGAGCCCATCCGTCAGGTTGACCGCATTGCTGGCCCCCACGATAACGAAATAGGTCAGCGCAATGAAGCCCCACACGCCGAGCGGATAGCTGATCGATTTCAGGAACGGCAGCATCAGATCGGCACTGGCGGGCAGGCCCATCGACAGTCCGCTGCGCACCCAGGCCATGAACAGATCGAACACGCGCACGTTGCTGGCCTCGGAAACGCTGAACGCGAGGTAGACGGCAGCGAAGAGCCCGATCACCGATTGCCAGAAATACTTCTCGCGCGACGACATGCCGCGCGGGTCCTTGTAGACCACCTTGCGATAGTCGTCGACCCAGCCGATCACGCCGAAGCCGAACGTGACGAGCATCACGATCCAGATGAAGCGGTTCGTGAGGTCCGCCCAAAGCAGCGTCGACACGGCGATGCCGATCAGGATCAGCACGCCGCCCATCGTCGGCGTGCCCGACTTCACGAGGTGAGTTTGCGGCCCGTTCGTGCGCACGGCCTGGCCGACCTTCATTTCGGTCAGCTTACGAATCACCCACGGGCCACAGACGAGCCCGATCACGAGCGCGGTGATGGTCGCCATCACCGCGCGGAACGTCAGATAGCCGAATACGCGCAAAAAGCTTGCGTCGTTCTGCAGCCATTGCGCCAGCACCAGCAGCATGCTCCGGTCCTTCTATTTCAATGGGTGCCGGGCGGATTGCCCGACACCGCAGGTTGTTGCGATTGCGTCAAAACATCAACGACGCGTTCCATGCGCATGAAGCGCGAGCCTTTCACGAGTACGGTCGCGCCTGCACCGTGCCCTGCTGCGAGCAATGCCGCGACAAGCGCGTCCACGTCGGCGAAATGGACGGCGCGCGGGTGTGCCGCGTTGCGCGCCTCGCCCGCTTCACCGTCGAATGCCACACAGGCGTCGGGCGTCGCCCACCCGAGCGCATAGAGCGCAGCCACACCGCG
>CBJMQH010000378.1:0-5486 GCA_966431825.1 uncultured Trinickia sp. | reverse complement strand
ACGACATCAGCGATTGGCTCGGCGGGTACGGGTGGGCGGCCACGGTTCATGCGTCGAGCGACCCGTCGATCTCGCACGGGCGTGCCGTCGCGCCGATTCCGGCCGGTTGGTTCGCTTCATCGACGCGCGGAGGGTAACCGCGCTGCTCGGGGCGCGCACGGCGCGAGCCGGCGAGCCCTTGGCGCACGCCAGGGGCTCGCCGCGCGTGCCGGAGCGGTGGCAGGACACGTTCGCGGGCTTCGCCCAACTGGCCTATTGTCCGCAGTCCGAAACGATCAATAGATCAGTAGTGAATGACGGTGCGGATCGACTTGCCCTCGTGCATCAGGTCGAATGCCTCGTTGATCTGCGCGAGCGGCCGCGTGTGGGTCACGAACGGAGCGAGCTCGATCTTGCCGGCCATCGCGTCTTCGACCATCCCGGGCAATTGCGAGCGTCCTTTAACGCCGCCGAACGCCGTGCCGAGCCAGCGGCGGCCCGTGACGAGCTGGAACGGCCGCGTCGAGATTTCCTGGCCTGCGCCGGCCACGCCGATGATGACCGACTGGCCCCAGCCGCGATGTGCGCATTCAAGCGCCGCGCGCATGACGTTGACGTTGCCGATGCACTCGAAGCTGTGATCGACGCCCCAGCCGGTCATCTCGACAATGACTTGCTGAATCGGTTTTTCGTGGTCCAAAGGATTCACGAATTCCGTCGCGCCGAATGCGCGGGCGAGGTCGAACTTGCCGGGGTTCGTATCGACCGCGATGATGCGGCCCGCCTTCGCGAGCTTCGCCCCCTGGATGACAGCGAGCCCGATCCCGCCGAGGCCGAACACGGCCACCGAATCGCCTTCCTGCACCTTGGCCGTGTTCTTGACGGCACCGAGCCCCGTCGTGACGCCGCAGCCGAGCAGGCACACTTGTTCGGGATTGGCGTCGGGGTTGATCTTGGCGAGCGAGACTTCGGCCACGACCGTGTATTCGCTGAATGTCGAGCAGCCCATGTAGTGATACACGGGCTGGCCGTTGTAGCTGAATCGCGTCGTGCCGTCGGGCATGACGCCTTTGCCTTGCGTGGCGCGCACGGCCACACAAAGATTGGTCTTGCCGCTCTTGCAGAACAGGCACTCCCCGCATTCCGCGGTGTAGAGCGGGATGACGTGGTCGCCGGGTTTCACGCTCGTCACGCCTTCGCCCACCTCGACGACGATGCCGGCGCCTTCATGGCCGAGCACCGCGGGGAAGAGGCCTTCGGGGTCGTCGCCCGAAAGCGTGAATGCATCGGTGTGGCAGACACCCGTATGCGTGATCTTCACGAGTACCTCGCCACGGCGAGGCGGTTCGACGTCGATCTCGACGATTTCGAGTGGTTTGCCGGGCCCGAACGCAACGGCAGCACGTGATTTCATGTCAGTCCTTGATGAAAGCGAAGCGAGCGGGAAGCGGGCTGTCGGATCGACGGCCGCCTGACGAAAATTAGCGCAAATAGGAGCGCACGAGCGAGACGACGTCGTCGATCGAGGCCTGCGGCGCGCCGTTTGCTTGTGCTACGTGGGCAAACTCTTCGCGCAGGTGGCTCTCGAGCACGCCTGCCATCAACCCGTTGATCGCGCCGCGGACGGCGGCGATCTGTTGGAGCACCGGCCCGCAATCCGCGCCTTCCTCCAGCGCACGCTCGAGCGCGTCGATCTGCCCTTTGACGCGGCGTACGCGCGCAAGGACACGCTTTTTCTCTTCGGCGGAGTGCGGCATGGGAGCGATCCGAACGGGATGATGCGCGTACGTTAGCATACCCCCGGGCAGTATGCAAAGCGGGCCGCTGCGGCGGCCGATATCGCTCCTGCCGAAGCAGGATCAAGCTGACGTCAAACCGGAATCAAACCGAAATCAAACCGGAATCAGCATCGCGCGGTTGATGTACCCGGTGCGGTTTTCCGCGCCCATGTCGGTCACGGACGCCGTGCCGCGTTTGCGCACGATCAGCATGGCGATTTCGAGCGACTGTTCGTAGTTCAGGCGCGGATCGACTGTCGACTTATAGGCGCGTGCGAGGTCGGCTTCGGTCAGGTTGCGAGCACCGCCAAGGCATTCCGTCACGTTTTCGCCCGTCAGCTCGAGGTGCACGCCACCGAGATGCGTGCCGCACGCCGCGTGGATATCGAATGCCGCTTCGAGTTCCGCATGGATGTTCTCGAAGCGGCGCGTCTTCACGCCTCCCGCCGTGGTTTCGCCGTTTCCGTGCATCGGGTCGCAGCACCAGAGCACGCGTTTGCCTTCGGCCTTGATCGCATTCAGGTGCGGGGGCAATTCGGCCTCGATCTTGGCGGCCCCCATGCGCGTGATCAGCGTCAGCCGGCCGGCCTCGTGTTCGGGATTCAATGCGTCGATCGTGCGCAGCAGCTGCGCGGGTGTCACACCGGGGCCCACCTTCAGCCCGATCGGATTGCGGATGCCCGAGCAATATTCGACGTGTGCGCCGTCCAATTGCGCCGTGCGCATGCCGATCCAGGGGAAGTGTGTCGACAGGTTGAACCAGCCCCAATGCTGGGGAACCTGTCGCGTCAGCGCTTCTTCGTAGTGGAGCAGCAGCATTTCATGCGAAGTGTAAAAGTCGACCCTCGCGAAGTTGCCGAGCGGCTGGGCCGCGAGCGCTTCCATGAACCGCATCGATTCGTCGAGCGACTGCACCATCTTTCGATACTCGTCCCGAAGCGGCGATTGGGACACCCAACCCAGGTCCCAGTACTCCGGATGATGCAGATCGGCGAAGCCGCCGTCGATCAACGCGCGCACGAAGTTCATCGTCAGCGCCGATTTTGAATGGGCGTCGATGAGGCGCCGCGGGTCGGGTTCGCGCGCAGATTCGGTGAAGTCGCTGCCGTTGACGATGTCGCCGCGATAGCAGGGCAGCGTCACGCCGTCGCGCGTTTCGGTGTCGGCGGAGCGCGGTTTCGCATATTGGCCTGCGAAGCGTCCCACCCGCACGACGGGCAGCTTCAAGCCGTGCACGAGCACGAGGCTCATTTGCAGCAGCACCTTGAGGCGATCAGCGATGATTGGCGACGTGCATTCGGCAAAGCGCTCCGCGCAGTCGCCGCCTTGCAGCAGAAAGCAACGGCCGGCAGCGGCATCGGCTAGCTTGCGCTTGAGTGTGAGCACTTCCCATGAAGTGACGAGCGGCGGAAGCAGGTGCAGCTCGGCCAGTGCGCGGGAGAGGGCATCGGCGTCGCGATACGTTGGCTGTTGACGCGCCGGTTTGGCCTTCCACGATGCGGGCGACCAATGCGGCGCGGCGTGCACAGAAGAGAGATTGCGTTCCATCGTCGGGGGACCTCGTCGATAAGCCTGGGGGTGCGCCGATAGGCGCTAGAGCTTCACGATCACTGTGCCGACATAGCGTCCTCGTGCGGTGTCCTCGAGTGCGTCGGCCGCACGTTCGAGGCCGTCGATGACCGTGCGGGGGAAACGAATGTCGCCTGAGCGCAGCCAGGCCGGAAAGAGCGCAAGCCAGGCAGCGTGCGCCTCCGGGTTGTCGTCCGCGCTGTAGCCGCGCATCGTGATGCGTTTCAGCAGGAACTGTACGCCGTCGATTTCGACGGGCGCCGTGCGCCCCGTGCCCGTCGCGGCTAGTTGGCCCGACAGCGCACCGAGAATCAGGAAGCGTGCACCCTCGCGCGCCACCGCCATCGCCGCCTGCAATTGCGGGCCGCCCACGGTATCGATGAATACATCGATGCCGCCTTGCGCGGCGTCATGGAGCTGGTGCGCGAGCGGCACGTCGCTGTCGCGTATCACGGCCGCGTCGTATCCGAGTTCCGTCACGATCTGGCGAGCCTTCTCGCGCGTGCTCGTACTGCCGACCACGCGATGGGCGCCGAGTTTGCGCGCGATCTGGCCGGCCATCGAGCCGATCGCACCCGCGGCGCTCGATACGAAAACGGTATCGCCGGCGTGGATCTGCACGCCGTGCGTCAATGCGGCGTACGCGGTCCAACCGTGTCCGAGGTACCCCATGTAGCCGACGGGTTCGGGGAGCGGTTCGCCGACGCGGTGGCATGCGTCGGGTGCGACACAGGCATAGTCGCGCCACCCGTTGAAATGCGTGACGATATCGCCCGGTCGCAAGCGGCTATCGGCGGGCGCCGCGACGACTTCGCCGATTGCTTCGCCTCGCAGCGCATCGCCGGGTTTCAGCGCAGGAAACGGTACGCCGGGCACATCCTCGGCCCCTTCGCTGATCATCGCGCGCAGCGATGCCGAGACCAGAAAGTAGCGGTTTCTGACGAGCACTTCGCCCGCGCCCGGCTCGGGCACGCTCGCCGTGACAAGTTCGAAATGATCGGTGGTGGGGAGACCCTTCGGCCTCGATTTCAATCTGATTTCACGGCTCGTCGAATTAGACGCATTCATGTGTGCGATCCCCTTGACCCTGTGCGCCCGTCGGGCGAATATGCAGACCGAAATATTCTTCCCGCATGGTGCTGCCTTGGCTACTCGCTTTTCGGAACCCGTCGATACGATGCGCCGAAGTCCACGTCAGAAGCGCTCGCGTGCCACGATCGATTCGATTCTCGATGCCACGGCTCAGGTTCTCGATCAGCGCGGTTGGTCGGGATTCACAACGAACGTCGTGGCCGATGTCGCCGGTGTCAGCATCGGCTCGCTCTATCAGTACTTTCCGAACAAGCTCGGATTGATCGAGGCGCTCAGGCGCCGCCATTTCGACGACGTGCGCGCTGCGTTGCGCGCGGTGACCGATGCCGATCTGTCACCTGCCATGCATATCGAAGCGTTTGTCGATGGGGTCATCGCCGCGCATAGCCGATACCCGGGCGCACATCACGCGATGCTCGAAGCGGCGCCGCACAGTGATGAGGCGCGGCATGCGCACGAAGAATTCGCTGCGTGGTACGAGTTGGGGTGCCAGGCGCTGTTTGAGCACTGTCGCGCCGCCGGCGAGCACGATGCCGATGACGACGCGCGCATGCCGATCGCAACGCGCGTGCTCGGGTCGGCGGTGGCCGGCGTCGTGCACGATGCGGCACAACAGGGCATTTTGCATGCCCCGGGGCTCAGGCGCGAACTGATCGCACTCGTTGCATCGATTTGCGGTTATCGGAGCGAGAGTGGGCTGCCGGAGCGCATCGCGCGCGTCGCGATCGCATCCACCGCTGCGCAGAGCACGATGTAGACGAGCGCGACGAACAGGAAGATTTGCGCGGGGTAGACCATGAGCCGGCTGTTGATTTGATTCGCCAAAAACGACAATTCGGGTACGCCGACGATATAGGCAAGCGATGTGTCCTTGATCAGTGAGACCCACTGGTTCACGAACGACGGCATCATGATGCGGGCGGCTTGCGGCAGCACGATCGCTCGTAGCGTTTGCCAACGCGTGAGCCCGAGCGCGAGCCCTGCCTGCCACTGCCCTTTGCCTACCGCGGCAATGCCGCCCTCGACCGCGTGCGCGAGGTAGGCGCCGCCTACGAGGCCAAGCGAGAC
>CBJMQH010000377.1:0-5533 GCA_966431825.1 uncultured Trinickia sp. | reverse complement strand
CGATGCGCTCGCTGCCGGCGGGACACACGCCGAGATCGTGACGCTCGACGCCGGCCACGCGCTGATGTCGGAGACGCCGGATGCTACGCTCGACGCGCTCTATGCGTTCGCCCGCCGAACGACGGCAGCCGCTGCGGCAGGACACTAGAATAGTGGGGTATCCGAAGAATAGGAGGCAAGATGGCCCACGGTGCGCATTCGGCCCACTTCGCGAGCTTCGCGGAGTTCTACCCGTTCTACCTCGGCGAGCATCGCAACCTGACCTGCCGCCGGCTCCACTTCGTCGGCTCGCTCGGCGTGATCGGCTGCCTCGCCATGGCCGTCACGATCGGATACTGGCCGCTCGTGCCGGCCGCTGTCGTCTGCGGCTACGGGTTCGCCTGGGTCGGCCACTTCTTCTTCGAAAAGAACCGCCCGGCCACGTTCCGTCACCCGCTTTACAGCCTCATGGGCGACTGGGTCATGTTCAAGGACATCTGCGTCGGCAAGATTTCGCTTTGAGCGCGCCTCACCCGGCCGCCCCGCCTCACCTGCCGGGCGGCGCCCATGCGGTTTGCGGCGAGGCCGCCGAAGGTCCCGGGGCACCGCTCGTACCCGCAACGACGCGCGCACGGCGTGCCGCCATCAGCGTAGCCAGCGAAACCTCCAGCTTTTCATTGTGTAAGGCCGTCAGCAGCGCCGCGCAATCGACGCGCGTCGGATCCAGATTGAGCTGATACTCGAGCTCGCGGCGATCCACGACGAACATGTCGAAGAGCTTCGCCACCGTGACCTGCGCAGCCGTAACCAGCAGCGCGTAACGCGGCGGACCGCCGCCGTCGGGCAGCGGCGTGACCCACCGGCGCCGTCCGAGCTTCGCGAGCAGCCGCGCCACCGTGTCGATCTCGCAGCGCAGCATCCGTGCGAGTTCAACTTCGGTACGCCCGGGCGCGCCGGCTTCGCGCGCTTCGTCGAGCCGCGCCAGCAGTTCGAGCGCGTCGAGCAGGTCGCTGCCGGCATAGCGGCGCCGGTGGAACTGACCGATCCGCACGGCCGGCAGCGCGGAGACGATCGTCGCGCCGGCCAGCGTGATGAACCAGCTCAAATAGACCCAGAGCAGAAACATCGGGACCGATGCGAACGCACCGTAGACGGCCGTGTAAGTGGGAATGCGCCGCACGTAATAGCCGAAGCCGCGTTTCGCGCACTCGAATGCGAGCGCCGCGCACAGCCCGCCGACGAACGCGTCTCGCCATCGCACCGAACAATTGGGCAGATAAACGTACAGCAGCGCAAACGCCAACGCCGTCAACGGCAGCGCCGCGCCCGTCAATGCCCATTCGATCAGCGAGGGCACATAGCCCCCGGCGATCGCGCTCGAACGCGTGAAAAGGTAAGACGTGATCGAGAGACTGACGCCGATCAGCAACGGACCGAGCGTGACGATCGCCCAATAAACGAGCACGCGCTGTGCGAACGGACGCTGCTTCGGCACGCGCCAGATCACGTTGAACGCCGACTCGATCGTCATCATCGTCATGACGGACGTGACGAACAGCACGATCATGCCGGCCGTCGTCAGCCCCTTCGCCTTCGACGCGAACTGATTCAGGTACTTGAAGATCTGACTGTTGATCTGATCGGGCATCAGATGCTGCGCGAGAAACAGCTGCAACGACGCCTGGAACTGCGCGAAGATCGGAAAAGCCGTGAACAGCGCGAACGCCACCGTGGCGAGCGGAACGATCGCCAGCATCGTCGTAAATGTCAGGCTGCCCGCGACCTGTGCGATCCGGTCCTCCTGACTGCGCTGCAACGCGAACCGCGCAAGGCGTTTCAGCGTATCGAATTCGAAACCCAACTTCTGCAACCGCCCTCTCCTTTTTTGTTAACGACAGCAAGGTGCCGGGAAACCATCGTGTCGGCACCCGAACCCCTATAATAGGCCGCTCACGCAAGAGGCCCATGAAAGAGATACTCGTACTTTATTACAGCCGCCACGGCGCGACGCGCGAACTCGCGCTCGCCATCGCCCAGGGCGTCGACAGCGTGCCCGGTATCGGCGCACGCATCCGCACGGTTCCCAGCGTATCGACCGTTTGCGAGGCGAGCGAGCCCGCCATCCCGGCCGACGGTCCGCCCTACGCGGAAGCGCGCGATCTCGAGGAGTGCGCCGGCCTTGCGCTCGGCTCGCCCACCCGCTTCGGCAACATGGCCGCCTCGCTCAAATACTTCCTCGACGGCACCACGCCGCAGTGGCTCGCCGGTGCGCTGTCCGGCAAACCCGCCTGCGTCTTCACGTCAACCGGCAGCCTGCACGGCGGACAGGAATCGACGCTGCTTTCGATGATGCTGCCGCTCCTGCACCACGGCATGATCCTGGTCGGTCTGCCGTACACCGAAACCGCGTTATCGACGACCACAACAGGCGGCACACCGTACGGCGCATCGCATGTCTCGGGGGCCGGCGCCCGCGAATCGCAGCTGAGCGTCGAAGAAAAATCGCTCGCGGTCGCGCTCGGCGCCCGGCTCGCGCGCACGGCAGCCCTGCTCGGCTCACGCCCATGACGACCGAAGCGGCGCAGTCCGGCCCCCTACCCGTTGCGGCCCGTCCGATCTATGCGCTCGGCGCGACGCTCTGCCTCGTGGCGCTGATCGCACTCGCCTTCGCATGGGAGCGCTGGCTCGCACCGCTGCGGCCCGGCGGCTCCGCGCTCGTCTTCAAGGCACTGCCGCTCGTGTTCGCGCTGCCGGGCGTCCTGCGCCGTCGTCTTTATACGCTGCAATGGGCCTCGATGCTCGTGCTGCTCTATTTCACCGAGGGCATCGTGCGTGGCATGAGCGATGCAGGGCGCTCCGCACAACTGGGCTGGGCACAGACAGCGCTTGCGGTCGCGTTTCTGGCCTGCGCGCTTGCCTACCTCGCCCCGTTCAAACGTGCCGCGCGCGCGCGCCGTGCCGCCGGCCAACACTAGGCGCGCGCCGTCATTTCGTACTGCTCGACTGCCATGACCGACTCGAACCTCGATACCGCGTTCGTCGCCGCCTGCCGCGCCGCCATCGGCGACACCCATGTGCTTACCGATGCGCATGATACCGCCCCCTACCTGACCGATTGGCGCCGACGCTACACGGGTGCAACCTGCGCGGTCCTGCGCCCGGGCAACACGGAAGAAGTGGCCGCGATCGTTCGCCTCGCCGCCGCGCACCGTGTTGCCCTCGTCCCTCAAGGCGGCAATACCGGCCTCGTCGGCGGTGCGACGCCCGATAAGAGTGGCCGGCAGGCGGTGCTGAGCCTTGCGCGCTTGACGCGCGTGCGGGCCATCGATACGCACAACGATACGATCACGGTCGAAGCCGGTGTCGTCCTGGCCGAGGTGCAGGCCAAGGCGGCCGAAGCCGGGCGGCTCTTCCCGCTCAGCCTCGCCGCCGAGGGCAGTTGCACGATCGGCGGCAATCTGTCGACGAATGCCGGCGGCACGGGCGTTCTGCGCTACGGCAACACGCGCGAGCTCTGCCTCGGCCTCGAAGTCGTGACGCCGCAGGGCGAGATCTGGGACGGACTGCGCGGCCTGCGCAAGGACAACACCGGCTACGACCTGCGCGATCTGTTCATCGGTGCGGAAGGCACCCTCGGCATCATCACGGCCGCTGTCATGAAGCTGCACCCGCGTCCGGCCGCGCGCGTCACCGCGCTTGCAGCGCTCGCCTCGCCTCAGGCTGCGCTCGATTTCCTGTCGCTCGCACACAGCGCTGCCGGCCCATTGCTCACCGGCTTCGAGCTGATGTCGCGCTTCTGCCTCGAACTCGTCGCCCGTCATTTCCCGCAATTGCGCTATCCGTTCGACGCCCCGCATGCGCAAATCGTGCTGCTCGAACTGTCCGACAGCGAGAGCGAGGCCCATGCGCGCGCCCTCTTTGAACGGATGATGGAGACGGCGCTCGAAGCCGGCATCGTCGAGGACGCCGTGGTGGCCGAAAACCTCGCGCAGTCGCGCGCCTTCTGGGACTTGCGCGAACATATCCCGCTTGCCCAGGCCGAGGAAGGCCTGAACGTGAAGCACGATATCGGCGTGCCGATTTCGCGCATCGGGACGTTCATCGAAGAAACCGACGCGGCCATCGCCGCGGCAGTGCCCGGCGCCCGCATGGTGACGTTCGGCCATCTCGGCGACGGCAACCTCCATTACAACGTGCAAGCGCCCGAAGGCGGCGACGCCAAGACGTTCCTCGCAACTTACCAGACCGCGCTCAATCGCATCGTCTATGACAGCGTCCACCGCCACCGCGGCACGATCAGCGCCGAGCACGGTCTCGGCCAACTGAAGATCGACGAGGCCGCGCATTACAAGTCCGACGTGGAAATCGGCCTGATGCAGGCCGTCAAACGCGCACTCGACCCGCAGGGGATCATGAATCCGGGCAAGGTGCTACGCTAACGACGTATCGCATCGCCGACGAGAGAGATTGCCCGTGAAGATTCGCGTGTTGTCCGACCTGCACCTCGAGTGCGACGAGCCCGAAGCCATCGCGCACGCCGACGCCGATCTCGTCGTACTCGCCGGCGACATCCACAATCACGCACAAGGCGTGCGCTGGGCTGCCGAAACGTTCGATCCGCGTACGCCCGTCGTCTACGTGCCGGGCAACCACGAGTACTACGACGGCGAGTTCGGCGCGCTCGAAACGGCGATGCGCGACGCAGCCGCCAGCGTGGACAATGTCCACTTCCTGAACAACGCCGCACTCGTCGCCCCCGACGGGCGCTGGCGCGTGCTCGGTACAACGCTCTGGACCGACTTCGAATTGTTCGGTGCAGACCCGCAGGCGCTGTCCGACTCGATCGCGGCCTCTGAAAAGGTCATGCTCGATTTTCGCGGGCCGATCGAAGTCGCCTGGCGCGCCGACCTTGACGCAAGCGTCGCCGTTACGCCGCCGCGCCGCTTCACGCCGGCCGATTCGCTTGCCCTGCACCGGCATGCGCGTGCCTGGCTTCAGGCAGAAATCGCGCGTCCGTTCGCTGGAAAAACGATTGTCGTCACGCACCACGCGCCGCATCGCCAAAGCCTCGCCCCGCGCTTTGCCGACGACCTCGCCTCAGCCGGCTTCATCAATCATCTGCCTGAACTCGTGCGGCCGCCGGTGGCACTCTGGATTCACGGGCACACGCATACTGCGTTCGACTACGTCGTCAGCGGCACACGCGTCGTGTGCAACCCGCGCGGCTATGTTCTGCGTCGCGGCGGCGAACGCGAGAATCCCGAATTCGCCTGGGACAAGGTCATCGAGCTGTGAGCGCCGGTCGGCTTGCTTCACGACGCTTCTTTTGCTCGCCCTCTTCCTCTCGATAAGCTTGCCCGTACAGCGATCAAAAAAAGCCTCGGTCTTCGTGCATGACAGGCCGCACCGTCAGGGACGCGGCACCGACCGTATGTCGCCGATTTCGTCGTCGCTGCGCGCGATATCTCCATAGGTCGGCAGCGGAGCACCGGCTTCGTCTGGCCTTGCCTGATTCCGGCGTACCGCATGGGGCGTCTTCGGGTAATCGTCGTCG
>CBJMQH010000376.1:0-5534 GCA_966431825.1 uncultured Trinickia sp. | reverse complement strand
ATGTCGAAATCGGACACGGCCTTCACGGCGAACATTACGGCGCTCAACAACTGGCTCAAATCGCACGGCGGCGTGCCCAGCGATACGGTCACGGCCGCGTTGAATGCCGACGACCCCCACCTCGCCAAGACAACCGGCCAAATCATGCGCGCCTGGTATCTCGGCCTGGTCGGCGAACTGCCGACGGCCCAAGTGCTCGCCTATGAACACGCATTGATGTTCGACCCCGTCAAAGACGTCTTGACGATCCCGTCTTACTGCAGGGACGTACCGTTCTACTGGACCGCGAAACCCGTCGGCACGTGATGCTGTAACCGTCGATGACCCCAACGCGGTGCGCTGCTGCCGCGCCCCCAAGGGCGTCCTCGCAGCGGCAGGCACGCGGGTTGCTGTATCGCACCGAACAACAATATCTGCAAGGCGCACATGGCAAACAACTCTTCTGCTGACGTTGTCGTAGTCGGCTCGGGTGTGGCGGGGAGTCTCGTCGCGCATCAACTCGCGCTGGCGGGCGCGTCGGTGATCTTGCTCGAAGCGGGGCCGCGCATTCCCCGTTGGCAAATTACGGAGAACTTCCGCAATTCGCCGGCCAAGGCCGATTTCGCTACGCCGTACCCTTCGATGCCCTATGCGCCGCATCCGGAGTACTCGCCCGAAAACAACTATCTCGTCCAGAAGGGCGACTATCCGTACAACTCGCAATATCTGCGGCTTGTCGGCGGCACGACCTGGCATTGGGCGGCCGCAGCATGGCGTCTCTTGCCTTCGGACTTCAAGCTGAAAACGCAGTACGGCGTGGGCCGCGATTGGCCGTTTCCCTACGAAACGATCGAGCCGTGGTACTACGCCGCCGAGGTCGAGCTCGGCGTGTCGGGCCCGGACCTGTCCGTCAACCTCGGTTCGCCGCGCGCCAAGCCGTACCCGATGGCGCAACTGCCGCTCTCCTATATGGACGCGCGCTTCAGCGAGGTGCTCAACGCGAACGGCTTTACGGTGGTGCCCGAGCCGGTGGCGCGCAACAGCCGCCCCTACGACGAGCGTCCGACCTGCTGCGGCAACAACAACTGCATGCCGATCTGTCCGATCGCGGCGATGTACAACGGCGTCGTGCACGCGGAAAAAGCCGAACGTGCAGGCGCCAAACTGATCCCCGAAGCCGTGGTCTACCGGATCGAGGCCGACGACCGCGGCCTGATTTCCGCGGTCCACTACAAGACGCCGTCCGGCACAACGACGCGGGTGACCGGCAAGTTCTTCGTGCTCGCGGCCAATGGAATCGAAACGCCGAAGCTGATGCTGATGTCCACCTCGGACAAGTTTCCGCATGGCGTCGGCAACAGCTCGGACCAGGTCGGGCGCAACCTCATGGATCATCCCGGTACCGGCGTGAGCTTCCTCGCCAATGAGGCGTTGTGGCCGGGGCG
Source organism: uncultured Trinickia sp. (assembly GCA_966431825.1). Taxonomy (GTDB): domain Bacteria; phylum Pseudomonadota; class Gammaproteobacteria; order Burkholderiales; family Burkholderiaceae; genus Trinickia. The sequence goes on along the minus strand of CBJMQH010000376.1, from coordinate 4,110 downwards.
AGGGCCGATGGAAATGACCTCGGTCGTCAACTTCAGAGACGGGGCCTTCCGCTCCGACTATGCGTCGAAGAAGCTGCACCTCTCCAACGGCGTGTCGACGATGGCGGTGACGGCGGCGCTGCTCGGCAAGGGATTGACGGGTGCGGAACTCGATCGGCAGATCCGCGACCGCGCGGCACGCACGCTGACGATCAACAGCTTCCACGAGCATCTGCCCGAGCCGCAGAACCGCGTCCTGCCGTCGGCCGATCACAAGGACGCGCTCGGCATTGCGCAGCCCGAGATCTATTACTCGATCAACGAATACGTCAAAAAGAGCGCCGCGAACACGCACGAACTATACGCGCAGATCGCGAGCCTGTTCGGGGGCACGGAGGTCACGTTCGACGACAACTTCGCGCCGAACAACCACATCATGGGCACGACGATCATGGGCAGCGACCCCGCCGATTCGGTTGTCGATGCCGACTGTCGCACGCATGACCATCCGAACTTGTTTCTCGCAACGAGCGGCGTGATGCCCACGGCAGCATCGGTCAATTGCACATTGACGATTGCGGCGCTCGCACTGCGGCTGGCCGACAAGCTCAAACACGAACTCTGACAGGCGCGAACGGATGAGTCTCTCGATGATGGATCAGCAACGGCGTTCCGAACCGGCCATCCACGATCACGACGCGGCGCGCAGGGCGCGGCGCCGCCTGCGACGCATGGCCGGATGCGCCGTGACGTTCTCGGTGTTTGCGCTCTACCTTGCGTGGCATGCGGCGCAGGACCCGGACCGTGCATTCAGCGACGAGGTACCGCTCGCCTCGGCCCTCGCGCAGAACGCCCCCACGCCCGGTACGACGGCGGCAGACGGCGAGGCATCGGCCCCGCCTGCCGCGAGCGCAGCGGCGAGCACTTCTACCGCAACGAACGCTGCGAGCAATTCAAGCAGTACGAACGAAGCGGGCAGCGCAGCCCCGAGCACGGGGAGTGCGACAAGTGCGGCGAACGCCACGGCTGCGCCCCCGTCGGGCGGTTCTGGCTCGGCAGGCGCGGCGGCCACGTCCGAGCCCGGCGCCGATGCGGATCTCGTCAAGCGCGGCGAATATCTGGCTCGCGTTGGCGACTGCGTGGCGTGTCACACCGCCGAGAAGAGCCGTCCGTTCGCGGGCGGCCTGCCGATCGGCACGCCGTTCGGCACGCTCTATACGCCAAACATCATACCGGACCCGGAGACGGGGATCGGCCGCTGGACCGATGCCGACTTCCTGCGTGCGATGCACGAAGGCGTCGGCAAGAACGGCGAGCATCTTTATCCGGCATTCCCTTATACGGAGTACACGCGTGTAGCGGAGCGCGATGTGCTGGCTATTCGCGCGTATCTGAATACGTTGAAGCCGATTCACTACGCGCCGCCGCATAACGACCTCAGCTTCCCGTTCAATCAACGCTGGCTGATGTTTTTCTGGAAGATGTTCAATTTCGACGAAGGCCGATTCGTACCGGATCCGAAGCAGAGCCCGCAGTGGAACCGTGGCGCCTATCTGGTTGAAGGACTCGCACACTGCGAGGAGTGCCATACCCCGCGCAATTTCATGCAGGGCCTGAAATCGAGCGATCGGTTCTCGGGCGCGCTGCAAGCGGGCTGGGAAGCGTTCAACATCACGTCCGACAAAGCCGGCGGTATCGGAAACTGGAGCGACGACGATCTCGCGCGTTATCTCGCCACGGGCGCTGTGCCCGGGCGCGCGAATGCGGCGGGACCGATGGCCGATGTCGTGTCGAACAGCACGCAGTACCTCACCGCGGAGGATTTGCATTCGATCGCCGTCTATCTGCGTTCGGTGCCGCCGGTCGCGGGCGGCGTCACGCGTGCACGCGACACGTTCGGCAAGCCGGCCGACGACGTGGCACAGCTGCGCGGCACGACCGTAAAGGGTGTCGACGGCGCGCAGCTGTTCGTTGCGAATTGCGCGAGCTGCCACAACTGGACGGGGCAGGGTATCGGCGCCAGCGCGCCGGGTGCCTATCCGTCGCTGATCCACAACAGTGTCGTGGGTGCGAAGGACCCGGGCAATCTGGCGATGGTGGTCCTCAACGGCGTGAATCGTCCGATGAAAGATAGCGAGGTGATGATGCCGGGCTTCCGCAACGCACTGACCGACGATCAGATCGCCGCGCTCGTGAACTACGTGACGCAGCACTTCGGCAACCCGGGGGCGACGCTCAGTGCGGCAGACGTCGCCAAACTGCGCACGAGGCAGCAATGAGCGGTGTTTTTGGCCTCAGGCAGCTTTTTGGTGAGCGGGGCTATGATGTACGCATGGATACGCAAATCGAAGTCTATCCGGTCGTTTGTCGGCATCCGTCGAACGAAGACGGGCGCGACTTCGTCGTGGGCGATCTTCACGGTTGCGTCGATGCGCTGCGCTATTTGTTGCGCGAAGTCGGTTTCGACGGTGCCCGCGACCGGCTTTTCTCGGTCGGCGATCTGATCGATCGCGGTCCGCAGTCCGAGGAGGCGCTTGCGCTGTTAGACAAGCCCTGGTTTTACGCCGTCATGGGCAATCACGAGGAAGCGCTGTGCCTCGTCGCCGAGGGCAGCATGCGGCGCAATTGGTGGTACGGTATCGGCGGCGCGTGGGCCGAGTCGCTGACCGATGCCCAGCTGACCCACTACGCGCGCTGCTTGCGCACGCTGCCGCTCGCGCGCGTCGTGGGCACCGGCGAGCGGCGCTTCAACATCGTGCACGCCGAGTTCCTCGGCAGCGACGCCGATCTCGACGCGGGCCGGTTCGGGCCGCGCGTGCGCGAACAGATGCTGTGGGGGCGAGCACTCGCGCACGGCAGCGCAGATCCCCGGCGGCAGAAGGGGCTCTCTATCACGTATTGCGGGCATACGCCGATGCGCGAACTCGGCCGCGTCGGGTCACAGGTCTTCATCGACACAGGAGCCTTCGCCGTCACGGGCAAGCTGACCATTACCGAGGCATTGACGCCGCACGCATGGTCGGTTTCCGTCGAAGAGGCGTTGGCGGAAGGCGCCGCCCGTATGTCGCTGCCCTGAGTACGTCGCTGCCCTGATCGCCACTTCCTCGAATGGTCAGCCTGCGCAGACGGGCGGACGGCCTCAGCCGAAGCGCACGCAATAAATCGGCGGAAAGTGCGCCGATATCTCGCACCAGCTTTCTCCGCCGTCATCGGAGCTCCAGAGTCCGCCCGTCGTCGAACCCATCGCGAGTTGCGTACCGCCAGGATCGACTGCCAACCCATGGCGATAAACCAAATCGAAGGCGGGCGCTGCGGGCAGGCCCATGCCGAACGATTCGAACGTCCGGCCGCCGTCGCGCGTGCGCGTGACGACGAGCTTGCCGTCGACGGGAATCCGGCAGGCGTCCTTGACGGCCGGCACGAACCATGCGGTTTCCGGATCGCTCGGGTGCGCGGCCACTGCAAAGCCGAAACTCGACGGCTGCGCCTCGATTCGCTGCCAGTTCGCGGCACCATCAGTAGAACGAAAGATCGCGCAATGATGTTGGCACCAGAGCGCATCGGGCGCGCTCGCGCACTGAACGATGCGGTGCGGGTCCTGCACGTTGCCGTCCTCGGTACGCTCGGGCGGCATGTAGTCCGCGCTCATGCCGCGTGCGGTCAAGGCCCACGTTTCACCAGCGTCGCGCGTCTGCCAGACGCCGCCGCACGAAATGCCGAGCGTCACGCGCCGGCTGTCGCGCGGGTCGACAATGATGGAGTGGATGCCGGCGTGATCGTAACCGCCCCCGAACCACTCGCGGCGCTCCGGCCGGTCCCAGAGCGCCCGGTTCAGCGACCACGTCTGGCCGTGATCGTCGGATCGGAACAGGCCGCCCGGGATCGTGCCGGCCCACAGCGTGCCGGGTTCGTCGGCGCCGCCAGTTTCGAGCGACCAGATCTGCTCCAGCGACCACGGTGTCGGGTCGCCCGCGTCCGCGGAGGCGGCAGATGCCGAGTTGCCCACCGTGGTAACCGCTGCCGGCGCAGGGCTATCGGGCTTCGGCGGATAGGCGGGTGCGGTGCAGGGCGTCCATTCCGTGGCACCTGCTGCCAAACGATGCAATTTGACGCCGAAGTGCCCCAGGTTCA
>CBJMQH010000375.1:0-5546 GCA_966431825.1 uncultured Trinickia sp. | reverse complement strand
CGCAGCGTACGGACGGTCGACGCGGTGCGTGGGCGGGTCGCCCGACAAATCGAGGGGCGCGGATCGAAACAGCGCGACGGCCAGCCCATAGAGCATCAGCATCAGCACCGAGCAAAGCGGTGCCATGGCGGCAACGAAGCGGCCGAACGAGACCCCGCTCAACTGCCAGATGAAAAGATTCTGCGGGTTGCCGAGCGGTGTCAGGATCGACCCCGCGTTGACGGCAAGCGCCGTGAAGATCGTCAGGCGCTTGACCGGCAGCGGCGTGAGCGCATTCAACGAGAGAATCAGCGGCACGACGACGAACAGTGCAACATCGTTCGTGACGAACATCGACAGTAAGGCCGCCAGCCCGATCAGGAAACAGGCCAGCGCGCGCTCCGAATGCACGCGATGGACAACGCGATGCGCGAGCCACATCAAAAAGCCCGACAGCTCGATCGCTTTCGTGAGGATCAGCAGACCGGCAAGCGTCAGCACCGTTGTCCAATCCACGAGCGAAGGCAGCGAGCGCCACGGCCGCGGATGCATGACTTGCAGCAGCGCGAGTGCAACGACAAGAATCGTCAGCACTGGCTCCTTGATTGCCCATGCCAGCGCGCACTTTACCCAGCCACCCGGCATTGAACGTGCATTGCCACCGGCGCTCATACCAGCGCACTCACGATTGGGTTCGTCTGTGCGGCCAACCGCGCTCCAGCCCGCATGCCGACGGTCACGCCGACGCCCCGCCGCGCAGCCGCACCAGAATGCCGTCGAGCGCGTCGAGGCTGCCGAATTCGATCTGCAACTGGCCCCGCCCGCGCCGGCCGAGCTTGATCTTGACCGCGGACGCGAGCAGATCGGACAGCTCTTCCTCGAGCCGTCGCGTATCGCGTCCGCCATCCTGGTTGGCGCGCGCCTTGACGGCCGGCTCGGCCTTGGCCGTGGCAGTCACGAGCCGCTCCGTCTCGCGCACGGACATCCGCTTGTTGACAACCTGATTGGCGAGCGTGATCTGGGTCGCCGCATCGACGGCCAGCAGTGCCCGCGCATGCCCCATATCGAGATCGCCGGCCAGCAGCATCGTTTGGACAGGTGCTGCGAGATTCAGCAGACGCAGCAGATTCGAGACGGCGCTACGCGAGCGTCCGACCGATTCCGCCGCCTGCTCGTGCGTGAAATCGAACTCGTCGAGCAGCCGCTGGATGCCCTGCGCCTCTTCGAGCGGGTTCAGGTCTTCGCGCTGGATGTTCTCGATCAGCGCCATGGCTGCTGCGGCCTGGTCGGGCACGTTCTTCACGAGCACCGGCACCTCTTCGAGCCCCGCGATGTGCGCCGCCCGGAAACGCCGCTCGCCCGCGATGATTTCGAATTTGTCGGCCGAAACAGGACGCACGAGAATCGGCTGCATCACGCCCTGGGACCGAATACTCGCCGCGAGCTCCTGCAGGCTGCCCTCGTCCATGCGCGTACGCGGCTGATACTTGCCGGCCTGAAGCCTGCCGAGCGGCAGCACGCTCGGTGCACCTTCGGTGCGCACGGCCGTCGTGATGTCCGGACTGCCGCCGAGCAGCGCTTCCAGACCTCGCCCCAACCCTTTCTTTTTCGCTACTGCGTTCATCGCTTCCTCGATCCGCTTTAACGTGTCGCGCCGCGCATCACAGCGCGCGTACGCGTTCAATCATTTCCGCCCCGAACTGCACATAGGCTTGTGCGCCGCGCGATGCGCGATCGAAGACCACGCCCGGCAAGCCATAGCTCGGCGCCTCGGCGAGCCGCACGTTGCGCGGTATGACGACATCGAACACCTTGTCGCCGAAGTGCTCCTTGAGCTGATCCGATACCTGCTGCTGCAACGTGATCCGCGGATCGAACATGACGCGCAGCAAACCGATCACCTTCAGGTCGCGATTCATGTTCGCGTGCACCTGCTTGATCGTGTTGACAAGATCCGACAGGCCTTCCAGCGCGAAGTATTCGCACTGCATCGGAATCACGACGCCATGGGCCGCGCACAAGGCATTGAGCGTAAGTAATGAAAGGGCCGGCGGGCAATCGATGAGCACGAAGTCATAGTCGTCGACAACCTTCGCGAGCGCCGCCTTCAGCTGGCGCTCGCGATTCTCGACACCGACGAGCTCGATTTCCGCACCGGCCAACTCGCGGTTGGCCGGCAGCACGTCGTAGGCAGCGGCTTCCGATTTCACGCGCGCGTCTGCCACCGATACGCCGTCCACGAGCACTTCGTACACGGTGTTTTCGCATTCGGCTTTGTTGACACCGCTTCCCATGGTCGCGTTGCCCTGCGGATCGAGGTCGATCAGCAGTACGCGCTGCCCCTGCGATGCGAGACTGGCGGCGAGGTTGACCGCAGTCGTCGTCTTGCCGACGCCGCCTTTCTGGTTCGCAACACAGAAGATTTTTGCCATCGTTTGGAGATCCCTTACCTACGCCGAATGAGTCCCGCTGCTGACGTTCGTGCCGCCCGCATCACTGATTTCAACCGCTTTCGCGCCCCGCCGCACGGCGGCAGCACCGCTCGTCTACGCCGCCGGCGTTTCGACGCGCACCTCGACAAGGTGGCGCTGCCCTTCGAGCATCGGCACGCGCAGCCGAACGATCTCGGCGGCATGCGTACCGGCCGGCAGGCGCGCGATCTCATCATCGGGGCGTTGGCCTTTCATCGCCCAGATCGCGCCGCCCTCGCTGACGAGATGCCGCGCAAGTGTAACGAAATCGGAGAGATCTGCGAATGCGCGCGAAACAATTGCATCGAATGTTCCAGGCACCTCGACGCCCGGGCGTAGCGTTTCGACACGCCCCGTCACGACGGAAAGATTTGCGAGCTTCAGCTCCGCTTTGACCTGCGACTGGAATGCAGATTTCTTCTGGACGATATCGTTCAATGTCACCGCGCGCGCCGGCAGCATGATCGCCAGCACGACGCCCGGCAGCCCGCCACCCGAGCCCACGTCGAGGATCGACGTGCCCGGCCGTGCCGCGAGATGCGGCACGATCGAAAGGGAGTCGAGAATGTGCTGAATGAGCATCTGCCGGGGGTCGCGGATTGCCGTCAAGTTGTAGACGGCGTTCCATTTCGCCAACAGCGCGACGTATTCGACGAGCTGACCGGCCTGCCCTTCTGTCAGCGTCACGCCAAGTTCGGCTGCGCCCGCATGCAACAGGTCGGGCAGCTCCCCACGCAGGCCCGTGGTCGTTTGCGGCCTCGTCATCGAGCGGCCCTCGGCGTCGTGCCGGCCTCTGGCGCGTCTGACTCGGCGTCACCGGCCGTACCGCTCGCCGCCGTTGCCGCAGCGTTGCGTCGTCCGAGCCCTTTCTTCAGATGAACCATCAGCAACGAAATCGTCGCCGGTGTGATGCCGGAAATGCGCGAGGCCTGGCCGATCGTCTCAGGCCTGAACTGATTCAGCTTCTGACAGGCCTCGAACGAGAGCCCACGAACTGCCGAATAGTCGATGCCGTCAGGCAAACGCGTGTTTTCGTTCGCTTCGTGACGCGATATTTCGTCGGCCTGCCGATCGATGTAGCCCTGGTACTTGATACCGATCTCGATCTGCTCCTTGATCTGTTCGAGCAGAACCGCATCGTCCGCCAATGGTTCGGCAGGCCCGCAGGCCCCTTCCCGCAGACCGCAAACGCCGTCGTAACTGACGCCCGGCCGGCGCAGCAATTCGGCGAGACTGTATTCATGGTCGATCGGCTTGCCGAGCAATGCGGTCGCCTCGTCGGCCGACAACGTCTTGGGGTTCACCCACGTCATCTTCAGACGTTCTGTTTCACGTGAAACAGCGTCGCGCTTCCGACTGAATGCGTCCCACCGGACACCGTCCACCACACCGAGCTCGCGCCCCACTTCGGTCAGGCGCATGTCGGCGTTGTCTTCGCGCAGGCTCAGCCGGTATTCCGCCCGGCTCGTAAACATCCGATACGGCTCCGAGACGCCACGCGTCACGAGATCGTCGACGAGCACGCCCAGGTAAGCCTGATCGCGGCGCGGCGTCCATGCCGCCTTCTCTTGCACGAAGCGGCCCGCGTTAATCCCCGCGAGCAGCCCCTGGGCGGCCGCCTCTTCGTAGCCCGTGGTGCCGTTGATCTGCCCGGCAAAGAAGAGCCCCTGAATGGCCTTCGTTTCGAGCGACGCCTTCAATCCGCGCGGATCGAAATAGTCGTACTCGATCGCGTACCCCGGGCGCAGGATATGGGCGTTCTCGAGCCCGCGCATCGAGTGGACGAGATCGAGCTGTACGTCGAACGGCAGGCTCGTCGAGATGCCATTCGGATAGAACTCGTTGGTCGTCAGCCCTTCCGGCTCCAGAAAGATCTGGTGCGAAGACTTCGACGCGAATCGGTGGATCTTGTCCTCGATCGACGGGCAGTAGCGCGGCCCCACCCCTTCGATCACTCCGGTGTACATCGGCGAGCGATCGAGCCCGCTGCGGATGATGTCGTGCGTCTGCTCGTTCGTATGGGTCACCCAGCACGGCACTTGGTGCGGATGCTGTTCGACGCGCCCGAGAAACGAGAACACGGGGATCGGATCGAGATCGCCGGGCTGCTCTTCGAGCTGGGAGAAATCGATAGTGCGGCCGTCGATGCGCGGGGGCGTCCCCGTCTTCAGCCGACCTTGCGGCAACTTCAATTCCTTCAATCGCGCCGACAACGACACGGCTGCCGGATCGCCTGCGCGCCCGCCCGTGTAATTGTTGAGACCGACGTGAATCTTCCCGTCCAGAAAGGTCCCCGCGGTCAGCACCACGGCACGCGCACGGAAGCGAACGCCAACCTGCGTGACGGCCCCCACCACTCGGTCGCCCTCGACGATCAGGTCTTCGACCGCTTGCTGAAACAGCGACAGGTTCGGCTGATTCTCGAGCCGGCGGCGGATCGCAGCCTTATAAAGCACGCGATCCGCTTGCGCGCGCGTCGCACGCACCGCGGGGCCCTTCGACGAGTTGAGGATGCGGAACTGAATGCCGCCCTCATCCGTCGCCGCGGCCATCGCGCCGCCGAGCGCGTCGACTTCCTTGACGAGATGCCCCTTGCCAATGCCGCCAATCGACGGATTGCAGCTCATCTGGCCGAGCGTCTCGATATTGTGGGTGAGCAGCAGCGTCTTCGCGCCCATGCGGGCCGAAGCCAATGCGGCTTCCGTGCCGGCGTGACCACCGCCGACGACGATAACGTCAAATTCTGTGGGATAAAGCATTGCGGACCCTGTGCCATGACATCGCACAGGCCATCGGAGAAAGGGATGCGCGGAATTATAACGGGTTCGGCACCGTCGCTGAGCCGGCCCCAAACTACAAACGGTGTGTTTCACGTGAAACACACCGTTTTAATCTACATGCTACGAACGCCTGGAGGCGAATCCGCGCACCGCCGCGCGACCCTCCCCGCTCGCAGCGCGACGGATCAGGCCGATTTCCTGGCGAGCCCGAGATATGTCTCGACGACGCGCGGATTGGTCGCCAACGCCGCGGCGGCTCCCGCCAGCGCCAGCTCACCCGTTTCGAGCACGTAGCCATAGTCTGAGATCTGCAGCG
>CBJMQH010000374.1:0-5595 GCA_966431825.1 uncultured Trinickia sp. | reverse complement strand
AAGCGCCGACCCGCGCTGAAGTCGATCGGCTGGCCGCCCTTGGGAGGGTCGTCCATCACGCCGGTGCGGATCATCACGTAGAGCTTGCGCCGCACCATGTCGTCCAGTCGCGCCTCGGTGATCTGGTGGCTCGCGAGCGCCTGTTTGACGAGGTCGGGTGTCAGATAAACGGTCGGACCGACGTCCTCTTCTTCATCGAGCCCCGCGTTGATGGCCGCTGCCGTACTATGCGCGGCCCCCCAGTCCGATTGCACCTGCCCCTGGAAGTGCCAGTCGTGCTTGAGGACATCGGTCAGCACGTGCGGGTTTTCGCAGGCGTAAGTGCCGTTCACCCGGTTGTAGCTGCACATGACGTTGCCCGGATGACCGTACTTGGTCGCGATCTCGAACGGCAGCAGATAGAGTTCGCGCAGCGTGCGCTCGTCCATCTGCGTGTTGCCGCCCATCCGGTTCGTTTCCTGCTCGTTGCCGACGTAGTGCTTGATCGTTGCGATGACCTTGCGGTTCTGTGTACCGAGCGTTCGCGCGGCGAGCATTTCGCCTGCCAGTACCGGGTCTTCGCCGAGGTATTCGAACAGGCGGCCGCCACGCGGTTCGCGGGCGAGATTCGTGCCGCCGCCGAGCCCCATGCCGAAGCCTTGCGCGCGCAACTGCGAGGCGATCACGGCACCGAACTCATAGGAAAGGGGGCGGTCCCAGCTGGCCGCCAGCCCGATCGTGGCGGGAAACGTGGTACTCGGCTGCGAAGTACTGCCCGAGCCCGTTGCAGAGTCCACCATGTTCAAGTCAGGGATGCCCAGCCGCGGCACCCCCTGGATGAACCCGGCGCCGCCGCCCGGGACGTCGCTCATTTGGTATTTCGAGTGGATGAGCTGCAGTTTTTCGTCGAGCGTGAGCCGCTTGACGAGCATGTCGGCCCGGCGGTGCGCGACGTCGTCAAAAAAGCCGGTGTCGGGCTGCGTTGCCGCGTGACTGATTGCAGAGAATTGCGAACAGATTGTGGCGGTTAGGACTGCTATATACAAACGCTTTGCCTTCATGAGTTGTCTCCATGGTTATCGGCACAGCATTGAAGCAGCGGCCGGCCTGTTTATTGCGCAAACAATAGACAGGACGGTATCGGTTTTCGTGAAGCGGACACTGGGTGAGACGAGGTGAAGCTTTGCGCGCGCCGGCTCGCGTGTGCCGCCCATGGATAGGCGGCGCAGCGGCGCGAAAGATGTAGCAAAACTTCGTAATATTAATAGCACGCTAGGTAGGCTAGCTACAAGATTAATTTTGGGTTTGATTTGCACTACGCATGAGTTGCTTCATATGCAAACTTCAAAGCGGCGGTAATGGAAGAAATGGCGTTGCTCGCCACGGGATTGACGAATGTTTTTCCGAATTTCCAATTGCCCTTCGCCTGGAGGAGCTTATTGACTGGATGGGCTGCGCGATGGAGGAAAAATCGACCGCTCGCAACGCTGCGCGCGCTTGCTGCTGCAGTGCATCAAGCCAGCTGCGTTGGGGGAAGTCCGTCGCGGGCTCTGCGTCGGACGCGGCGCTTCAGTTTTGGCTCGAAATTGTCGATAACGACATCAGGGCGGCCCGCGTGCCGATTGCCTATGTCGCGTCCGGACGCGTGTGCCACGGGTACCCCTGTGCCGGTGCCGGGGCGGACGGCGGCGCGCGTCGCCCCTCCCAACGACGAAATCGGATAACCAATGACGGGTATTCCCGAATCCCACATTCAAGCGAAGGCTGAACGAGGGCGCAGCGCGCTCGTCGTCGTGGGTATATTCATCGCGTTGTTTGCGGCCGCCCTGTGCGTGTCGGTCGCTTACTCGATCGCAATGCGTGATATGCGCGACACCGCGAGCGTGCGCGCCGCGCAAGTGCGGCGCGATGTGGAAGCGCTCGAGGCGATGCATCTGCGTGCGAACGCGCAGTTCCTCTCGGCGCTCGGCACCTCGCGGGCGGGCTACTATGCGTGGCCGATTGAACGGGTTGGGGAAGCCGTCCAGCGCTATACCGATCTCGATAGCGCGCTGGCCGACGATCCGGTGCAGCGCGCGCGTGTCGAGGCACTGCGGCAGGCGACAGCGCGTTGGGTCTGGCAACTGTCCGACGTGACTGTGCATTCGTCGCGCGAGGGGCCCCGGATGCATGTGGACGGGGCCTTGCTGTACGCGGCCAATACCACGCTCAGCACGATCACGAATGCGCTTGGGCAATTGCGCGAGGAGCAGAACCGGGTGTTGCGCGTGAGTGCGGAGACCGCCAAACAGCACCTGCGCATCGCGCAGTTCGTGCTCGCGGTGGCCGTGTCGTTGGCGGGCGCGTTCCTTTTCTTCGGAATCGTCGCCCGGCGCCATGCGGCGCTTGCGCGGGGGCACGTCGACTTCGTGCGGCAGGAAAACGACCGGCGGTTCCATGACTATTTCGATCATCATCCGCTCGCGATGCTGATTTTCGAACTCGGGACCGGAAAGATTCTCGCTGCGAACGGCGCGGCGACGGATTGCTACGGTTATCGGCGCGATGCGTTTCTCGGCATGACGATGGACGCGCTATATGCCGCGCACGACCGGTTCGACGACGATATGCGGCTTTTCTGCGCGGCGCCGCTCGGCAGCGGGTTGACGGGTATTCGAGGCCATATTCGATCCGACGGCAGCGAGATCAGCGCGCGCCTTTCCTATCACTTGCTGCGGTACGCGCACAAAGACGCGTGCTATGTCACGGTGATCGACGTGACCGAACTCGAGCAGGCGCGCTCCGCCGTGCAGGAGTCGAAGCGGATGCTCGAGACGGTCTTGAACGGCGTGCCCAATCGCATTTTCTGGACCGACCGAAATTCCCGTTATCTCGGCTGCAACCGACCGTTCGCACGCGACGCGGGACTGGCCGAGCCGGAAGCTGTCGTTGGCCTGACCGACCGGCAGATGCCCTGGGCGGAGTCCGAGGCGATGCTCCGGCGGCTCGATACCGAGATCATTGCGACCGGGCACGCGCTTCTGCAGATCGAGAGCCCGCTCAGATTGGCCGACGGGCAAATGCACTGGTTGCGCGGCACGAAGGTGCCGCTGCGCGATGTGCACGGCGCCGTGGTCGGCGTATTGACGGCCTACGAGGACATCAGCGGATACAAGGACGCCGAACTGGCGCTGCGTTTGCGCAGCCGGGCACTCGATGCGATCGTCAATGCGGTTCTGATTACGCGACCGGCCGAAGGCGGCAATCTGATCGAGTACGCGAATCCCGCATTCGAGCGCATTACCGGCTATCGGCGGGAGCAGGTGCTGGGTCGCGATTGCAAGTTCCTGCAACGCGGTGACCGTCAGCAGCAGGGCATCGCCCACATCCGGCAGGCGCTGACCGATGCGCAGGAAGTGACGACGCTGCTGCGCAACTATCGTTCCGACGGGTCGTTGTTCTGGAACCAGCTCTACATCGCACCGGTGCGGGACGAGAGCGGGGCCGTGACGCATCACATCAGCGTTGTGAACGACGTGACCGAGCTCGTGCAATCGCGCGACCTCTTGTTCAAGCAATCACGGTTCGACCGCCTGACGAATCTGCCCAACCGCGTGCTGATCGGAGAGACCATCGAGAACGCGATTGCGGCCCGTGCGCCGTTCGCTCTGTTGTTCATGGACGTCGATCACTTCAAGGACGTCAACGATGCGCTCGGTCACAGTTCGGGCGACCGTCTGCTGCGCGAAGTGGCCGAGCGTCTCGCTGCGCAAACCGGACCCGACGATGCTGTGGGCCGGTATGGCGGCGACGAATTCGTGATGATCATCGCGGAGCCGACGAAGCATGAGCGCTTAAAGCGGGCGCTCGACGGCATCAAGGCGGCTTTCGCGGCACCGGTGCAAATCGACGACGTGCAGATCCACGTACGAACGAGTATCGGGATCACGTTGTACCCGGCCGACGGCGACGACGCCGAGACGTTGCTCAAGAATGCCGATGCCGCGATGTATGCGGCGAAGGCCGCGGGGCGCGACGGCGTGCGACGCTTCGAACCGGCACTGCGGCGCGCAGCCGAATGGCGCATGGCGCTTTCGCGCAGCCTGCGCACGGCGGCGCAGGACGGGGAGCTAACGCTGCTCTATCAGCCGCAGGTGGATATCCATACGGGGCGCGTGTCGGGGCTCGAGGCGCTCTTGCGATGGAACGATCCCGAGCACGGTGCCGTCAGCCCGGCGGAGTTCATCCCGGTCGCCGAGGAGACGGGCCTCATCGCCGAAATCGGCGAGTGGGTGCTGCACAAGGCCTGTGTCGATGCGAAACAATGGGGCGACGCGTACCCCGATCTGCGCGTCTCGGTGAACGTCTCGCCGCAGCAGATCACGCGGGGCGATTTTTGTGCGGTCCTCGAGCGTGTGCTCGACGCGACGCAGCTTGTGCCTTCGCGGCTCGAGCTCGAGATCACCGAGAGCGTACTGGTCGCGCCCGGCGCGTTTCCGACGTTGCGCGCACTCTCGGAGCTCGGCGTCGGGATCGCCATCGACGACTTCGGATCCGGCTATTCGAGCCTGTCGTACCTGCGCGATTTCCATGCCGACCGGCTCAAGATCGACATGTCGTTTGTGCGCGGCATCGGTGTGAATTCGGCAGACGAGGCGGTCATCAAGGCGATCCTGGCGCTTGCTCGCACGCTCGGTTTCACGGTGGTGGCGGAGGGCGTCGAGACAGTCGCGCAGCTCGAATTCCTGCTCGAAGGGCAATGCGACGTCGTGCAGGGCTACTATTTCGCACGCCCCATGCCCGCCGCCGAGGTGAGCGGATTCATCGCGAGCTTCGAGCCGGCATTTATTTCGAACGCCTAAGCACTGACGCGGGAGAACGCGTCGGCGACGTAGGCGACGTTCGACGTGTTCAGCCCGGCGATGCAAATGCGTCCGGTCGCGACGGCATAGACCCCGAAGTCGGACTGAAGCGACGCGACTTGTGCGGGGGATAGCCCCGTATAAGCGAACATGCCGCGCTGCCGGACGATATGACTGAAGTCCCGCTCAGGCAGGCTGGCGGCAAGCGCCTCATGGAGCTGTGCCCGCATTGCCAGAATGCGCACGCGCATCGCTTCGACTTCGGCAAGCCACTGGCTGCGCAGCGCGTCGTCGCCGAGGACGGTCGAAATCAGCCGCATGCCGTGCGTGGGCGGCGACGAATAGTTGCGGCGGACCGTGAACTTCAGTTGGCCGAGCACGTGTTCGGCGTGCCCTTGCTCGGCGCAATGGACGGTCAGCGCACCGCATCGTTCGCCGTAGAGCGAGAAGATTTTCGAGAACGAGTTGCTGACCAGGAAGTTCATGCCGCGACGTGCGAGATCGCGGACGACGAATGCGTCGTCGTCCGGTCCTTCCGCGAACCCCTGGTATGCGATATCGACAAACGGAACCAGTTCGCGCGCCTCGATCAAATCGAGGATGCGGTGCCATTGTTCGCGGCTCGGGTCGACGCCGGTCGGGTTATGGCAGCACGGGTGGAGCAGCACGATGTCGCGTGCCGGCAGTTTGCCGAGGTC
The DNA here is from genome assembly GCA_966431825.1 of uncultured Trinickia sp. Lineage (GTDB taxonomy): Bacteria > Pseudomonadota > Gammaproteobacteria > Burkholderiales > Burkholderiaceae > Trinickia. The sequence continues at coordinate 77 of CBJMQH010000374.1, read as the reverse complement.
TTCGAGCATGCCGTCGAAGTCGAGCGACTTGGTCGCCGGGTCGTACTGGTAGGTCTGCGACACGCAGCCGGTGACGT
>CBJMQH010000373.1:0-5654 GCA_966431825.1 uncultured Trinickia sp. | reverse complement strand
CACGCATCGCGGCCGAGCGCAATGAAATCGTTCAGCGTGGGATGCCGGAACAGTCGAGCGTCGATCGTGCTGCCGGCGAGGTGCCCCGCCTCGGCCAAGGCGGCCAGATCGACGATTGCATCGCCGATCGCGACGCCGGCGCGCGGCGATGGATCGCGGCTGTCGCTAAAGATACCGAACGGCAGGTTCTGGATCGGGAAGTCGCAGGCGGCGTCGTTGGCTGACGCGAGCCAGCTGCGCTTGCCCGCATCGCGCGTGGCGCGCAGGGCAGCTTCGAGGCCGTTCGTCGGATTCATGGGCGCTCCGAATTGAAGTGTTTCGTGAGGTTCTGCCAGCACTGGAAGTAGTCGGCCTGCAACTGCGCACTTTCGAGCGCAAAGCGCGTCGGTCGGAGCAACGTGCGCGTTTCGAACATGAACGCCAGCGTGTCGTCGACTTTATGCGGCTTCGACGTATCGCTCGCCGAAGCCCTTTCGAACGTCTCGGCGTCGGGGCCGTGGCCCGACATGCAGTTGTGCAGGCTCGCGCCGCCTGGCAGGAAACCCTCGGCCTTCGCGTCGTAGACCCCGTGCACGAGCCCCATGAACTCGCTCGCGACATTGCGATGGAACCAGGGCGGACGGAACGTATCCTCGGCCGCGAGCCAACGCGGCGGGAAGATGACGAAGTCGATCGCGTCGACGCCGGGCGTATCGGTCTGCGACTGCAGAACGAGAAAGATCGAGGGATCGGGATGGTCGTAGCTGATCGAGCCGATCGTATTGAAGCGCCGCAGGTCGTACTTGTAGGGTGCGTAGTTGCCGTGCCAGGCGACGACGTCGAGCGGCGAATGGCCGATCTCGGCATGCCAGAGGTGACCGTTCAATTTGGCGACGAGCTCAAAATCCCCTTCCCTGTCTTCGTAGGCTGCGAGCGGCGTGAGGAAGTCGCGCGGGTTCGCAAGACCGTTCGAGCCGATCGGCCCGAGGTCGGGCAGGCGCAGTTGCGCGCCGAAGTTTTCGCAGACATACCCGCGTGCACGGCCGTCCGGCAGGGCAACCGCGAAGCGAACGCCGCGCGGGATGACCGCGATTTCGAACGGTTCGAGCTCGATCCGGCCCATCTCGGTCGCGAGGACGAGCCGCCCTTCCTGCGGCACGATCAGCAGCTCGCCGTCGGCGTTGTAAAAGAAGCGCTCCTGCATCGACCGGTTGGCCGCATAGAGATGGATCGCGCAGCCCGACATGGCCTCGGCCGCGCCGTTGCCGGCCATCGTCACGAGTCCTTCGACGAAATCGGTCGGTGCCGACGGCATCGGCAGCGGATCCCAGCGCAGTTGGTTGGGCGGCGTCGGCGGCACTTCGGCGAAATTCGCGACGAGCCGATGCACGGGTTCGCCTTCGCGCCGCGCGAGCGGCACGAACGGCTTGTGCACGGCGGACGGCCGGATCCGGTAGAGCCAGCTACGCCGGTTATGCGCGCGCGGCGCCGTGAACGCCGTGCCCGACAACTGTTCGGCGTAGAGGCCGTAAGGGGCGCGCTGCGGCGAGTTCCGGCCGACCGGCAACGCGCCGGGAAGCGCTTCCGAGGCGAATTCGTTGGCGAACCCCGATAGATAACCGGGATTCACGCCGCTGCGAGAGAGGTCCTGCATGGTGTCGTTCTCCAGAGTGCGATGGGATCGATCGAATCGGTGAGCTATGTCAGGCCGCGGCCGGCTTCGCCGCGCCCCGTTTCCTGGTCGCCCCGGCAAGACCGAGGACGAACAGCGCCGAGCAGAACACGGGCACGGCTGCCGCATGAAAGAGCGACGCTTGCGACCAGTTCAGGGCGATGAGCTGACCGCCGACGAGCGGCCCGAGTACGGAACCGACGCGGCCGATACCGAGGCTCCAGCCAATGCCGGTCGAGCGCAGCGTGGTCGGGTAGTACTGGCCGGCAAGCGCGTTGACGGCGGGCTGGCCGCCGACGACACAGAACCCGGCCGCGAAAACGACGACGAGCAGCCAGGGCAGCAGATGCGCGAGCGTGCCGATCGCCCCGACGAACAGGGCCGCGCAAACGAACGAGACGAACAGCGCGCGCACGAAGCCGGTACGCTCGATGATCCAGCCGAGTGCGAGCGTGCCGATCACGCCGCCCGTCTGGAGCATCGTGCCGACGAGCACGGCGGTCCCGGGGGCGTAGCCCGCGTCGCGCATGACGGTGGGCAGCCAGTTCGACAGGAAATAGAGGTCGATCAGGTTCATGAAGCTGATGGCCCACAGCAGCAGCGTGACCGGCGTGCGCCCTGAACGGAACAGCTCGGTGACGGGTGCCCCGTCGTCATTGCGTTCGGCGAGCACGATCCGCGTGGCCGGGCCGAGCGGGAGCGAAGGATCGAAGTGCGCGAGCCACGCACGCGCACGCTCGGCCTCGCCTTTGACGACCAGAAACTGGAGCGACTCGGGCAGCTTGCGGATCATGAACAGACCGAGCGCGAGCGGCACCGCGCCGCCGACGTAAAACACCGCCCGCCATCCGAAAGCGGGAATCAGCGCGGCACTGACGAAGCCGCCGAGCGCCGCACCGACGGTAAAGCCGCACGACACCAACATCATTCGCTTCACGCGATGCGCCGGCGGCGAGAACTCGCCGACGAGCGCCATGGCGTTCGGCATGATGCATCCCAGCCCGAGCCCCGTGACGAAGCGCAGCGCAATGAGGCCGGAGATCGAGGTGGCGAACGGGGTGGCGAGCATCGCGACCGCGAATGCGAGCGTCGTACCGATCAACACCGGGCGGCGGCCGATCCGGTCGGCGAGCACCGACAGGCCCAGCGCCCCGAGCAGCATGCCGACGAGGCTTGCACTGAAAACGGGCCCGAGGGCGGCCTTCGAGACGTGCCATTCGCCGATCACGCTGGGGGCGACGTAGCCCATGGCCTGCGCGTCGAATCCGTCGATCACGAGGCAAAGCCCCGTCACGGCAAGCAGCATGAAATGGAACGCGGGATGACGCGTGTGGGCCAGCACGCGTTCGACTTCGATAGTGTCGGCTTGCGCCGGCTGTGGGCTCATCGTTCGGGTCTCCTTGTCGTTGTATGGCGGGAATTCGGCTTCTCGTCCCGGCGAGTTACGAATAGTAAAACGGATTACGCATCGTTAAATAAACGTAAACCCTGATGGAGGGTGGGCGACAACTGTCGATATAAGTAATGAGTCGATGCCGACGGGGCCGCACGCTGCTACCATCGTCGCTGCGCAAAGTGAGTCCCCATGATCCCGCCCACCATTCCAACCCTGATCGCGCACTGTGCTGCGCATCCGTTTCTAAGCGAACACCTCGCGCTCGACACGTGCGCGGTGCCGCCGGTGGCTTATGCCCGGTTTCGCGACGTACGACTCGACAGCGACTACGAACCGATCTTCGATGTCAGCATGAGCGGCATGCAAACGCTGTGGTCGGCCCCTGACAGTGCAGACCGGTTTGGCGACGAGCTTGGTTTTCAGGCCAAGACGCTGCGTGCCGACGGCGAGCCGTTCGACCCGTTCGATACGGTCGAGGACGACCGCGAACTCGTGGCGCTCGACCGGCTCGCGCGCACGCTGCATGCGATCAACTTCTTCGGCGCCCAGCGCCATGGATTGTTGTTTTTGCGCGTTCACGAGCGGCTGCTCAAGAGCGTGAAATACGACCACGGTCAGCACTTCTCTTCCGTCCTCGTCTCCCTGGGCCTGAGCCCTTCGCGGGTCGTGATCGAACTGCCGAGCGCCGCGGTCGCGCATCGGACGTTTCTCGGCTATCTCACGAAGAGCTATCAGCGCTTCGGGTTCAAAGTGGCGGGCAACCTGCCGAACGCAGGCCACATCATGTCGATCTCCGACACGGCGCCGCTCGACTTCATCAAGATCGACGGCGGCGCGGTCCTGCGCGATGCGATGACGAAGCCGCTCGTCGCGTATGCCAACCGGCTCGGCACGCCCCTCATCTTCGATCGCGTATCGAACGAAATGCAGTTCGACCAGCTCCAGCAGTTCGGCGCCCGCTTCGTACAAGGGTCGCTCTTCATTCCGCACGCCAGCAGCGTGCGCTAAGGCGCGCCGGCCGGGCTTCTGTCCCGCCTCCCCTCCACCCGCCGAAGTCGCGCGGTTTCCCTCCACTGATGCGCCGAGTATGCAAACGGGCGTGCGCGCACGTTTTCGACTTTGAAATTTCGCCGCTTTCGCGCGAAACTTCTGATCGCCGAATCGCACTCACCTGTTGCTGTGCATCGAAACGAAGCGCGCCGGCGTAACGGGCAGGAACATTTCGTGCGTGAGCGATGAACGACTTGCCGCCACGTATGGAAACGCCGACGCTCCTATCTTTGGTAGGATGCACGCATCGATGACACAAGGGGGCTTTAATGTCAGAAGTCAACAAGGAGAGATTGATGTCCGATATCAAAAACGTGATCGCGGACGCCGAGGACCTGCTCAAACAGGCGGCGAGCAGCACAGGCGAGCGTGCAGCCGAACTGCGCGAAACGGCGGTCGCGCGCTTGAAGCAGGCGCGCGAGAAGGCGGCTGATGTACAAGTCGTCGTCGTGGAAAAAGGCAAGAAAGCCGTACGCGCCACCGACGACTACGTCCACGAGCATCCGTGGACTTCGATCGGTATCGCAGCCGGCGTCGGCGTACTCGTCGGACTCCTCATCAACCGCAAGTAACGGCGCGCTCGCGCAACGCGAGAAGGCGTGCGGGGTACGCACGCTTTCTCGCCGCGTCCGGGCGGCACCGGGCCGAGGGTCGAGGCCGGGCGCCACGCCGAACGCCTGCGCGCCCGTTATACGCCATCTGCGCTCACCCATGCCAAACGATACTCATTCGCAGCATGCCCAGCACGGCCCGTTGCGCCGCATGCTTGCCTCGGCGTACGCGCTGTTGCAGTCACGACTCGAGCTGATCGGCATCGAACTCGCCGAGGAACGCGAGCGCCTCATTGCCGTGCTGTTTCTCGGCCTCGTCGCAGTCATGCTTGCGATGATGGCCCTGATCAGCCTCACCGCCCTGGTGGCCGCCGCGTTCTGGGACAGCTACCGCTGGCAGGTGCTCGCAGGCATCACGATCGTCTATGCGCTCGCTGCGATCATATGCGCCCTGCGTGCGCGCAGCGGCTTGCGCGAGGCGCCTATCGTCTTCCAGGAGACGATCCGCGAGTTCGAAAAAGACCGCGACATGTTCCGCGATTCCTGATCGCTGCCGCCGGCCACGTTCAACGTTTTGCCGACCCCGCCTGTCCTATGAACCAGACGAAAGCGCAACACTCCGCCCATTCCCCGCTGCACGATATCAGCACGCCTCATATGCGCGCCGTCCGCAAGGAACTGCTGCTGCTGCGCGCCGAGGTCGAGCGCTCCGAGTTCGTGCAGGCGCGCCACGAGCTGCGTGCGAAATTCTCGAGCTTCGGCTGGCTCAAGCTCGTGGTCCCGGGCTTCTCGGGTAGCCGGCGCAGCGGTAAGGGCATCAATGCCGGGATCAGCGAATTCTTCGGCGCGCATCCGCTTGTGAGCTCGCTCGCCTCGCTGATACTCGCGCGGCCGCTACGCGCGGGCGTGGCAGCGGGCGCCAAGCCGCTCGCCAAATGGGGCGGTTTAGGCGTCGCCGCGTGGGGCGCCTACAAGCTCGCCACCCTGCTCTCGCACCGGGGCGAAC
>CBJMQH010000372.1:0-5674 GCA_966431825.1 uncultured Trinickia sp. | reverse complement strand
CTGATGTCGGCGGCCGTTGAGCCCGAGGCGCTCTACCAGGAAGGGCCGATGGCCGGGGAATTCAGCCGCACGGTATCGCGCATCGTCGAAATGCAGTCCAAGGAGTACCTCGAAGCGCCACGTCGGCTCGTGGACACGTCGCTGACCTGACCGTTGCGCGGAGCCTGCCCAGTGAGCGGCGACAGGCTCCGTGCGCAGGGCTAACCCGCAGGTGCCGCCCGATTGCGGTTTTCCTTCGTGCGACATGCGCCGATGCGCACGTTTGTTTCAGACTTTTCCGATATCCGCGCGTAGCAGCACAGCATATCTTGCATCTCCTGAACCGCGAGAAGGAGAGTGCGATGACGCCGTACCGTGATATCACCGACGAGCAGTGGCAACGCATCCTGCCGTTATTCCCTGAACTCGATCGGAACCCTCAAATGCGTGGGCGGCCGCCGACCGACACGCGCGCCGTACTCAACGGGGTATTGTGGGTCATTTACAGCGGTGCAGCGTGGTCGGCCATGCCGCGGCGCTATCCGGCCTATCAGACCTGTCACCGCCGGTTCAAGCAGTGGCACGCCACGGGCATCTTCGGGCATATCCTGGCGCAGCTGTTCGGGGAAAACGGTATGGCGTTGTCGCAAACGATCGTATCGCGCATGCGGCCGCCACGGCGTCGCGGGGGGGCAGGCGCGCGCTCCGTCGCAGCGGCGGGTAGCGCAGGGGTCGCGGCGCTCAGCGCTCAGCAAGCGGCACCCGGCATGACCCACGTCGCTGCCCATTTTGCCCCGACCCAATCGGCATCGGCCTATGCAGCCGCAGAACTGCCGCGCAACGGTTATATGACGGTCTCGCCTGCGGTATAACGCAATCGGGGCTCCCGCCTGCTGCAGGGCGCCCCGAATCGTCGTCCAGGTTCGCACCGCTGTCTCAATGCGGCCCGCATCGCATCGGGCCGCCGTGCACTTTTCATAGCATCGGCTCCTCCTGCTGGAGCGCGAAGCGATCAAGCAGCGTCGTATCAGTTGCTGGCTTGCGCACCGCCGGCACCCTGCCTGTTCCACGTCTGCGAGCGTCCAAGCAACGAAAAGCCGATAAAGCCGCGCACCACGAGCTTGCGCCCGCCGTCTTCGAGATGCATCTTGCACTTGTAGACTTTGCCGTTTTCCGGGTCGAGGATGTTGCCGCCGGTCCATCCGTCACCCTCGCGCTTCATGTCGCGAATGATCGTCATCCCGAGGATTTTTTGGCCGCGGCGATCGTCCGTACATTCCGTGCACCGACGATCGGGGTTGTCGTTCGGGTTCAGCCCCTTTACCACCTTGCCGCTCAACGTGCCGTCGCTGTCCTGCGTGATCTCGACGAGCGCTTTCGGCTTGTCGGTCTTGTCGTCGATCGTTTGCCAGACGCCGACCGGACTCGTTACGCCGCCGGCTGCTGCGCTGGCCGCGGTTTGCGCGAAGGTGGCTGCCGCAGCGCCGAGCAGTACGCCGGCCACGATGATCTGTTTTGCCGCGCGCGTCGCCAAGCCCTGGTTTCGATGCTGAACATGCATGATGTCTTCCTCCCGGTTCAATGTCTCTTGATGGCGCGCGAGCCTTCAGGCCTGCGTCGCCACGTCTTCTCTGGATCTGCGCAGCATACGCGCGCGCGGTCGGGCTCGATTGATAGTGGAACCTCTAATCTGCCGTGATCCGCCCCACCTGTACGCCCCGAATCCGAGCAGGTACGGTGACGATCTGCTGCGTTGCCGGACCGGTTTTCACGTCGGTGCGGCCCTTCGTTCTCAATAGCTGAATCCGGCTGCCCCGGCACCGTAACGACAGAGAATTGGCGTTACGGACACTCGCGTAACATGCCGACAAGATCAAAGGTCCCCCATGCATCGATGATGCGCGATGAGAAACCTTCGTCATTCGTCGTGCTGTCGTATTCGTTTCAACGGTGCGCCGCGATGAGCGAAACCATCGCCGCGCAAAGCGCAACTCGATTCCGCCTGGGGGCGTCGCACAAAGCGTGACGGGGCGTAGAACCATGGCCAAGACGGGGGCGTCGGAAACGACGGTGACGGATATCGGGCGGTCTGAAGTGATCGATGGCCTCGATATCTATGTCTGGGAGGGCGACACCGATATCGCCGAGCAGATCGCGCGGTGCTTCGCGCGTTTCGACGTTGACGTGATTCGCGTCGATGAATCGGGGATGCGCGCTGCCGGCGATTCGAACCGCATCGCGTTGGCGATCGTGAGTGCGAGCCTGCCGGGAGAGTCGGGTGTTTCATCCGATCAATGGCTTCCGGATGCCGATCTGCCCGTCATATGGATCGGTGAAGACTTATCCGAGCCGGGCCGCGCAAAACCCGCGTTGGGGCGCATCACGCGTCTGCCGGCCGACTTCACGAACGTCGAGCTGCGCGCTGCCGTCGCGGCGCTCGTGACCCGTGTTCGAGCCCACGCGTCGATGCCCTCGCCGTCGACACTCGTTGCGCACTCGGAAGGCATGCAAGCGCTGTTGCATGAAGTCGATACGTTCGCCGACTGCGATACGAGTGTGCTCGTTCGTGGCGAGACCGGTGTCGGCAAGGAGCGCATCGCGCAGTTGCTGCACGAGAAGCATGCGCGCTATCGCAACGGCCCCTTCGTCCCCGTGAATTGCGGGGCGATCCCCGACGGCTTGTTCGAATCGTTGTTTTTCGGCCATGCGAAAGGGGCCTTCACCGGAGCCGTGGGTAGCCATAAAGGCTTCTTCGAGCAGGCCCACGGCGGCACGCTGTTCCTCGACGAAATCGGGGACCTGCCGCTCTATCAACAGGTCAAGCTGTTGCGCGTGCTCGAAGACGGCACCGTCACGCGTATCGGGTCGACGACGCCGGTCTCGCTCGATTTCCGGCTCGTCGCGGCGACCAACAAGGATTTGCAGCAGCTCGTCGCGCAAGGCGCGTTTCGCGCCGATCTCTACTATCGACTTGCCGTCATCGAGCTTACGATTCCTTCGCTTGAAGCGCGAGGGCCCGTCGACAAGATTGCGATCTTCAAGTCGTTCGTGACGGAGGTCGTCGGCGCCGACCGTCTGGGTACTTTGCCACCGATGCCTTACTGGCTCGCCGACGAAATTGCCGCCATGCGTTTTCCGGGCAACGTACGCGAGCTGCGTAATCTCGCCGAGCGAATCGGCGTAACCGTCAGACAAGTCGGAGCGTGGGACGCAGCCCGTCTCACACGTCTGCTGTCGCATGCACGCCACGCTCGCGGGCAGGTATCGGACACGCCGCTGCACCCCGCCGTCGATCGCAGTAAATGGGACATGGCCGAGCGCAACCGTGTACTGGCGGCGCTTGCAACGAATGCATGGCGACGGCAGGACACTGCGCAGCACCTCGGAATCAGTCGAAAGGTTCTATGGGAAAAGATGCGCAAGTACCAGATATTTGAAGAGGAGCCCGAAACGCGAGAAAGTGAGTGATAATGTTGCGCTGTTGTCTCAAATTAGAACGACCAGCGCAGGAATTGACAGATGAGCCACTTTTCGCGTATGCGGGGGACCGCGCTTGCAGCGCTTGTGACAATCGGGGGATGGGGAGGAATCGACAGCGCGTATGCGCTGTCCGATGCAAACGAAGCATCGAATGCAGTTGCACCGATGAGCGCGTCGGCAGGAGCGCTAACGATTGCGCAGACGACTGCGGCTTCGAGCGCGGCGCAGGCCGAGCCGGCTTCCATGGCGAGCGGCGACGACGCTCGGGAGACCGAAGGAAACGTCGGCGAACTGCAACGTCTCGTGAAAGAGAACAAGGTCACGGAGCTTCGCACTACGTACAACGGGACCTACGGCGCAAGTCTGTTGCTCGACACGGATGACATGGCGTACTACGTCGTCCTGTTTCAGCAAAAGAACTTCTGGCGTGTCCTGAAGACGCAGGACGATGCACGTGCGGAAGCAATTTATGCCGACTTTGTGCGCAAGAGTGCGCAGCTTGCCGATGTCGAAGTACGTCGCGCGAAGCTCGCTGCACAGAAGGCCTATACGGACCATCTGATCGCGTTGTCGCAAGCGCGCGTTGACCGCCTGCAGGCCGACATCGACGTGGCACATCAACAGCAGGCAGCCGTGGCCGAGCGTCAGAAAGCGGCGCATGCCGAAGCCGCTGCACTCGACGCGCAAAAGCGTGCTGCGCAGGATCAGCTGCGCCAGGTGCGTCGTCACGCGCGTCAGTTGCAACGGCAGACCGAAGAAGGGCTGCCTACGCGCCGTCATCACTGAGGCGGTTGCGCGCGATTCGTTTCGCCTGACCGCCGCGTGCGAGTCCCGTAGGGCTCGCACGCGCGATCGTCTGCTGCGAGCGACGCTCACGCACGCACGCCGCTAGCGCATGCGCGACGATTGAGCCAACACGGATTCGACGAGCCGTTGCGCCGAGGCGAGGTGGATGAGCGTGGCCGTTCGCGCTCGCCGTGCATCGCGAGCGCGACAGGCCGCCAGAATCTGCTCGTGCTCCTGCTGAAACGCCGGCGTGTCGGCAAGCAGCGTCGTGCGAAGCCGTTCGTACCGCTCGACTTGCGCGCGCAGTTCGCCGATCGCTTTCAATTGCCGCGCGTTCCCGCAAGGCGCATAAAGCAGCGCGTGGAATTCGCGATTCAATTCGTCTTGCTTCTCCGGCGTTCTCGCCTGAGCGAGAAGCAGGTGCACGACCGACGCACGCGCGAGCGTTTCGTCATCCATCCGCGCGACCGATCGGACGATCGCGTCGCCCTCCAAGAGCTTGCGCAAGCTGTAGATCTCTTCGATATCGACGAGCGTCAGCGTTCGTACGATGGCACCGCGATTGCGGTGGATCTCGATCAGGCCTTCGGCCTCGAGCCGCCGCAGCGCTTCGCGCAGCGGGATGCGGCTCACTGAAAAGCGCTCGGCCAGGTCGCGTTCCACGAGGCGGCTGCCGTCCTGGATTTCGCCGCTCGAAATGAGTCGGCGCAATGCCGCGCTGATCGCATCTGCCGTCGAGCCCAAGGGAGTGTCCATGAATATCCGGGGAAGCTGAGCATCCGTAAAACCGCGATGGTATACCACTGACGGCATGCGTTCCTGCTGGCGCACGCCTCGGCGGGCTGGGTGTCGGCAATCGGACAGCGAGAAGCATGGATCTTTTTGCGCGGCGATCGATCCATTGATTGGACCATTCGTTCAGTCAGGAGGCTTACATGGCCAACGCGTTGGGCAGCATCAAACATATCGTTCAGCTGATGCTCGAGAATCGCTCTTTCGACCAGATGCTCGGATTCCTATACGACGGCCAGCGCACGACGCCGTCGGGTGCGCCGTTCGAGGGGCTGACCGGCGACGAGTCGAACGTCGACGACACGGGGCGTCGTGTCGCGGTGAGCCGCATCACGGCCACGACGCCCGACGCCTACTTCAAGCCGGGCGCCGATCCCGGCGAGGGCTTCTACAACACGAACGTGCAGCTGTATTCGACGATGCATCCGGCGGCTGGTACGGCGCCGGGCAACAGCGGGTTCGTGGTGAATTTCAAGTCGGCGATCGACTACGACCTCGCGCACCACTACGGCGATACGCTCCCGGACACGCAGGCGGCCGACATCATGCTGATGTACACGCCACAGATGCTGCCGGTGCTCTCGACGCTTGCGCGCAGCTACGCGGTGTGCGATCAGTGGTTTGCGTCGGTGCCGAC
>CBJMQH010000371.1:0-5684 GCA_966431825.1 uncultured Trinickia sp. | reverse complement strand
GGGCCGCTGCCCGTCCAGCTCGAACCGAAGACCCATCGCCTCGTGCCGCTCGCGGCGACCTATCGCGTGCGCATCGGCGAGTGCCCGGAAGGCACACAGTGGCCCCGCGAAATCACGGGCACTGCGACGCTCGGCGCTGCGCGTCGAAGTTTTGCATGGCGCGCGTTGAAATCGCTTTTAGCTGTGTTCCAGCGCGAGAGCGGCGCCTAGGACGCCTGATTGTTTCACCGAGCGCTTATCACGCGCCGAACGACTGGGCAGCAGACGCCACGCAGCACGTCAGCTGGCGACTTCGGCACGAAACAAAACGCGCACGAGCGAGCCTGATGCCGGGGTGCTCCGCACCTCGAGCTGCGCGTCGGCCAGCCGCGCCCGTTCGGCCATGCCTTGGAGGCCGTACGAATAGCCGCTGCGCGCCGCGTCGACATCGAAGCCGCGGCCGTCGTCCTCGACGGTCAGCGCAATGAACTCCCCCGTGGTGTCGAGCACGATTTCGACATGCGACGCGTCGGCGTGGCGCGCCACATTGGTCAGCGCCTCCTGGGCGATCCGGAAGACGGCCGTCGCGCGCGTATCGGAGAGCGTCGGCTCGGAACCTTGCACCTGCAGCCCGCACGAGACGGTGCCGTGCCGCGAGAAGTCGTCGGCAAGCCACTCGAGCGCGGAAACGAGACCGAAGTTCAGCGCCGCGGGCCGCAGGTGGTTCGCCACGTTGCGCACGATCGGCATCGTGCGCTCGATCAGCTCGCCCATTTCGTCGGCCTTCTGACGCTCGGGCGAACCAGGGGCGACCTTCAGCTTGAGCAACGACACATCCATCTTCAGCGCCGTCAGCAACTGGCCCAGTTCGTCGTGCACGGCCATCGCCATATGCCGACGCTCCTCCTCGCGGATGAACTCCATATGAGCGGCCAGCTCGCGCAGACTCTCGCGCGAGGCGCGCAGCGCTGCTTCGGTCCGCTCGCGCTCGGCGACTTCGGCCTTCAGATGGTCGCGCTGCATACGCAGCCGCTGCGTCGATTCGCGCACCTCTTCGGCCATCGCGTTCACGTGCCCGGCGAAGCGGCCCACCTCATCGGTGGAGTCGACCGGGCAACGCGCGTCGAGATCGCCGGCCGCAATGCGATCGACCGTCTCTTCGAGGCGGCGCATCGGATCGCGCACGGCGCGCTTCAAGAGGACGAACATCGCCACATACAGCACGATGAGCGTGACGGCCATGACGGCGAACATCGCGCGCTGCGCGTGCCGTATGTCGCGCTCGGCCACCCATTTCGTCATGACGACGCGGATCGTGCCGATCGTCTCGCGCGACGCACCGCCAGGGGGGCCGTATTCGATCGGGCGCACGCGCACGATGGTGTCGCGCGGGTCCGGCACCTCCGGCCGCTTGACCGACGAGACGACGCCGTAGTGTGCCGCCGTCACCGTGAACTCGACGACCTGCGGGTTCGGTGCGAGCGCCGCCAGCTGGCGGTGGATCGCTTCCCGGTCGACGTTCCAGAGCGGCAGCGCGAGCGAGCTGCTGTAGAGATCGGCAATGCGCGTCGCGCGGTCCTCGAGCTCGCTCAGCCGTCTCGCGCGATCGTGTTCGATGAGCAAATAGGTCGAAATACCCACAACGAGCGCCAGCAGCACGGTCAGCCAAAGCATCAGCTTGCCGAGCAGGTCGACGTGAAACGCCAACCGCGGGCGGGAGCGTCGTATCGGCCGTATCACGTATCCCCCGGGGCAACGTTCAATTGACGAAGGAAATCGAACGCATAGCCGCCCGTCGACGGATGCAGTGCGTGCGCATAGCGCGCGAAATCGGGGATCGTGCCGCGCTCGAAAATGGCATCGAGGAATGCCCCGGCGTTGCTGCGATCGAGCACCCGAAGGAAATCGAGCTTTTGGCGGACGCCTCCGTGCGCAGCAAAATCGACCCCCTGGGCATAGTCGTAGAGCAGAACGATAGCGAATGCACCAATGAAGTAGTCGCCCGCGACGATGGCTGCGATGTCGCCGTCGACGACACCCGTGACAGCCCGCTGCAAGGCCCCTACGCCGCCCACGAGCACGGCCGTGCCCGCTTCCTTGACGGCTTTGGCGGCACCGAGCGTCATTGTATCGTTGGCAGCCCAGAGCAAGTTGGCCTGCGGATAGCGGGCGAGCAGCACGCGCGATTTTTGGTAGCTGTCCTCCGCGCTCCAGTCGCTGTACGCCAGTTGGAGCGTAATGCCGCGCGCGGTCTGAGCGAGATACGATGCGACGCCTTGTGCTCGCTCCATCGACACGGGCGTTTTGGGGTCGCCCGTGATGCCGATGACGCGCGCTTCGTCGGTGTCGTGCAACCGGCACAGGTTCGCCATGAGCCGAAAGGCACCGCGCTCGGCGTTCGCCGTGATCGTACCGATCCAGTTCGAGATCGACTCGCGCTCGTTGCCGACCCGACGGCGCTGGGCGTCGGTCAGGTCGTTGTGCATGAGCAGCAGTTTTGCAGGCGAGCGCGCCAGCGCCGCGAGCATCTCGCCGGCGGCCATTTTCTCGTTGACGAGAATGACGAAGTCCGGTGCTTCGGCGCGCTGCGCAAGCGCCTCGGCCTGGCGCAGCATGAGCAGATGATCGCGCTCGGCGTAGAGCACTTCGAGCGTCATGCCGAAGCGGTCTGCGGCGGCAGCCATGAAGCGGGACACCATCTGCCAATGCGTACCGGTACCGCGCTCGACCACTTCGCCCGGATTCAGAAAAACGACGTGCGGCGCTCGGCGCGATGCGAGTGTCCGTCCAGCAACGGGCCACAAACCGGCCGCGACGCAGGCCGCGAGCGCCTGTCTACGATTCATCTTTCGGTTGCCATACAAAACGGGGGAGGGGCCGGCGCGCACCCGGCCGCGATTACCGCCCGTTGCTGCTCGGCGGTAGTCGAATATAAAGCGGCGCCCGGTCTGGGTGCAACCGCAATGGCGTACACGCATCCCGCGTGAATCTGACGCCGATTATCGCTCGTTTTGTTTGGAGGCCGGAATAATTGCGTGTGGGCTCAGGAGACGGAAATGACGGGGAGAGCACGACCGCCCCGCGCCGCTTGCCGGCCGTCGCGAAAACGACGGCGAACCTTGTATCTATCGACTTGCGCTTCAGCAGAGTCTGAACACCGATACGGCCGAACGCAGTCGCGTCGTCTGTTCCTCGAGCGAGGCGGCGGCCGCCGCCGCTTGCTCGACGAGCGCGGCATTCTGCTGCGTAACCTCGTCCATCTGACTGACGGCGCGGCTGACCTGCTCGATGCCGGTGCTCTGCTCGTCGGACGACGACGAGATCTCCCCCATGATGTCGGCGACCTGGGCAATCGAGCCGACGATGTCCGTCATACGCTCGCCGGCTACTTCGACGAGACGACTGCCATCGTCCACTTTCACGACCGACGCCTGGATCAATTCCTTGATGTCGCGTGCGGCCGCCGCGCTGCGCTGGGCAAGCGAGCGCACCTCGGACGCCACGACCGCGAAGCCACGCCCCTGCTCGCCGGCGCGCGCCGCTTCCACGGCGGCATTCAACGCCAGTATGTTCGTCTGAAACGCGATACCTTCGATGACCGATGTGATATCGGCCACTCGCACCGACTGCCCCGCAATCTGCTGCATCGTGTCGATCACTTCCCGAACGACCGCGCCGCCGCGCTCCGTCGCCTCCTTCGCGGAATCGACGAGGCCGGTCGCTTTGCGCGCACTTTCGGCATTTCGCTTCACGGTGGCCGTAATCTGTTCCATGCTCGCCGCCGTTTCCTGCAGCGACGCCGCCTGCTGCTCCGTGCGCTGCGACAAGTCGAGATTGCCTTGGGCGATCTCGCCGGCTCCCAGCGCAATGGCATCGCTCGCCGTCCGGATCTCCGAAATCATTCCCACGAGCCTGCTCTTCATCTCGCCTAACGCGGAAAGCAGGCTACCCGAACCGGCCTTCTCCAGGTCGAGCGCCCCATCGAGGTTGCCGCCGGCAATCTGCACCGCGACATCGGTCGCGCGAGCAGGTTCGCCGCCCAGCGTGCGCGTAATACTGCGCAGAACGGCCCATGCGACCACCGAAAGGATCACTGTAATCACGAGCGCAACCGAAGCCAGGACGATCGCGAGTCTCATGAAAACCGCGTTGATATCGTCATAGAAAAAGCCAGTGCCGATCCACCAATCCCAATCGGGAATGGCAACGACCCCTTGCAGCTTGGGCTCGGGGGCCGCGTCGGGATTGCGCTTGACCAAGACGTCGACGAGCGCGAAATGGGATTGCGCCATGCCACCACGATAGGCTTCGCTATCGGTGCGCCCATCGACTGTCCGGTTGCCCTTGGCCTTCGTGCCGATGAAAATGGGATTCGGATGCACGAGATTCACGCCGTCCGAAGTCGTCACCCAGTAGTAGCTCTTCTTGTTGGCATTCAGCCTCGACAACGCCTCTTTCGCTTGCTGCTGCGCCTGCTCACGCGTGAGCGTGCCCTGCGTCTGCAGTTCGCGATAGGCATTGACGAGATGCTCGGCCTTCTCCAGCAGCATGACGATCTGCGTCTGCCGACTCTCGATCAATGCCCCCCGCAAGGTCCGCAAGGCCACGCCCGCGAGCAGCAGAATGCCTATGAGGGCCGCTCCGACAAGGAGCGTCAGTTTGGTCGACAACTTCATGCGGGCATCCCCTCGATGTTAACTGATTAGTACATATATCGGCATCCTGTTTTGGGGCTTGAGGGCAATTCGCGCTGTCGCATGCATAGCCCCCATTCGGACATACCCTGATTTTGCGCGCTTATCGCACGAAGACGGTCGGCCGACGATGAGGCCTCGCCTCACACCCACAGCCGATAAGCCCAGAACGATTCATCTTCGATGAATCGTTCGACGAATTCGCTCGGCGAAAATCCCGTGATTCGTTTGACGGCGCGGCTCAAATGGGCCTGATCGGCGAATCCTTCATCGTAGGCAAGCGACGCCCAATCGAGCGACTGCCCGGCCTCGACGCGATCGCGCGCGGCGAAGAACAGCCCCTCCGTCTTCACGAGCGACTGCCATTCGCGCAGCGAACGGCCGCTCGAAGCCTTGATACGACGCTCGACCTGCCTCGGCCCGGACGTGCGGCTTAACGCACGCGCCTCCTGCGCAAGACGCAGCACCCACTGGCGCCCCGCCTGGCGCAGCGCCGCCGCCGGCGACCGCCTGCCTTGCACATCGCGCCACGGCTGCGCGAGATGCCGTTGCAACGCGTCGAGCGAAGACGCGTCGTCGACACTTGCCGTCAGCGCGTCGAGCAAAGGCCGCCACCCGGCCCCGAGACAATCGTCGGCCGGCAAGAATCGATCGTGAACATCGGTCAGCGCGAGGCCGAACAACGCACGCGCCGCATCGGGCGTGAAGCACGCCATCCCACCGCGCCCCGTCGTCGGCGCCCAGCTCGTGGTCGGCCGGGACTGGCTGCCCGAGAGCACCACCGACGCACCGAACGGCCGCCATGCAGCCCCCTCGCCCGTCTCCTCGACCAACCCCGCATCGACTCCCTGGTTCCACGACAAACACACGAGCGGCGAAGCCGGGAAATGCGTAAGCCGCTGCGCGTCGTCGAGTGCAAAGCCGCGCGTATCGCGGCATATCACCGCAACCACCGCATCCTGCAAGGCGCCACGAAGGAAATGAACCCGTGTGGGCGGGCCGTCATGGTCG